>JAFDME010000097.1 GCA_019306075.1 Deltaproteobacteria bacterium
CCACCGGATAATCTTCAATAATTCTTTTAATCCGGGTTTCCATGGAACAGTCAACCCGGACATAAATACCCTCTTTCATCGCCATGGCCAGCGGTTTCGGGATAAACACCCTGCCTATCTTCCGGCTTTCACCCTCAATAAAAAACGGCTCTTTTCTCAGAGTCAGCACGGTATTAAACAGATGGCTCTCGAACGTTCTCTGATTTCTCGGCTCCCTGTCAATGGCACCAAAGAGAGAGCTTCGGTGCTGGGCAAGATCCTCCAGATCAATCGCATTATCAAGTTCCTGCAGAATGCGGGTTTTGCCGGTGCCGGTGAGACCGTGGATGACGATAAGCCGGGGCCAAAACCTGTCCAGACACTGAAGGATATCATGCCTGTACTTTTTATATCCACCCTCAAGCTGGAAAGCGTCATAACCGAACTGGGTAAGGAGGTTGACAACTGAACGGGAGCGCATACCGCCCCTGGCACAAAAAACTGTGAGAGAAAGCTCTTTATAGGGAAGAAAAGACTCAACAAGAACCGACAGCCTCTCTTCAACATACTCAAAACCTTTATCCACCGCCCTTTGCTGCCCTGCATGACGATAGAGGGTACCAATCACGCCCCGTTCATCATCATCAAAAAGGGGGATATTAACAGCCCCTGGTATCGTTCCCTGCAGGTACTCCTGCCGGGAACGGACATCAATAATCTGATGGGAGTTTTCATCAGCCTGCACAAGGGTCCCCAGGCGGGATGACTGCTGCAGGATTGAGGATTTTGCATAGTTCATCATATATAAACTCGTAAAAAGGTCATTCAAATTTTCAGATGACTAAGTACTCATATATTACCGGCCAGATACTGAACAATGGAAACCGCCGACAGATTTGCTGTTTCGGCACGCAGGATACGTTCTCCGAGGGTGACGCTCTGCCACCCTCTTGCTCTTGCCATTTCCACCTCTTCCACAGTCAGTCCCCCCTCGGGCCCGAGAATCAGGCAGATCATATCATAACCTGAAAAAGAGGGCAGGTCCTTCAGCCCGACACTCTTCTCCTCCTCCCAGAAAAGCAGGCGCAGAGCATTGGAATCCGTTTCATAGAGTGCAAGCAGATCAGAAAAAGATACTGTTTCATCGAGAGCCATGGGAGAGCGGCGCATACATTGCTTGCAGGCGGCAATCGTCAGACGCTGCCATCTTTCCTCTCTCTTTTGATTCCGGGCCCGGTCCGGTTTCCCCTGGCAGCGGCTGCTGACAAAGGCGGTGAATCGCGCGGCACCAAGTTCCGTACATTTCTGCACAATCATGTCCATCTTCTTCCCCTTGAGCATCCCCTGGGCGACCCGGACAGGAACCTCCCTTCTTTTCTCCCGGCTGATGCATTGACCCAATCCTGCCTTCACCCGCTGACCGGTCTGCAGAATTGTGGCTCTGTAAACAAGACCCGTACCGTCAAAAAGTTCTACTTCGGTACCGGGACGCATACGCAAAACTTTTGAAATATGACGGGATTCCTCCTCTGAAAGAAACACCTCGCCATCCCTGACTGCGGCTGGATCAAATAAAAACCGATTCATTCCTGCTCCTCTCCTGCACCTTTTAAACGACCTCCTCAATTTCTTTTTTTATTGCAGAAATTTTGGAGTAAGACACTAATTCAAATTGACAACACTCGCCAGTTCCGTAATAATTTCTATTAGAACTGCAATAATTTCATGAAAACTCCTCAGATCACGCAAAAGGACGTCTGATGAACACAGAACAGAGAGACCAGAAACGTTTTTTCCTCAATCTGGAAGCCAAAGTGTCGTACAGGCGTACTAAAGAAGACGCCATGACCATAAACACTGTTGCAGCAAATATCAGTGCGGGTGGAGCCTTTCTTAAAACTCTCCACCCTTTCCCCATGGCTGCTCAGATCAAAATTGACTTTCGTATGAATTACGATGATCTGAAAAAACTGAAATTCATCCTCTCACTGGACTCCCTTAAACAATTCAGCGGCGGAAAGGTATGGATCTCCGCCACCGGCGTTGTCGTTCGGCAGGAGGAGAATGGCGTAGGCATAATTTTTGATACTGATTACCAGCTGATACCCATGAATATCGCAAAAAGAAAGAGATAAATATCCATATTCCTCAATCTCTTTTTTCAAACTTCAGCACAACCCATTCTCCCTCCGCCCGCTCTTTCTCCAGCACAAATCCTTCTTCGCCATACCTCCCGGCAACATTGCCGACCTGATCCCCCGCCAGGATTCCCGAGAGTATCAGCACGCCGCCTATGGCGGTAAGGCGGGCAAGATCTGCAGCTATCTGCAGCAATACATCTTGAACAATATTAGCCACAACCAGCTGATGCTTTCCCTTCAGAACAGGGAGCGGCCCGAAACCGACCCGCATATGGTCCTGCAGCCCGTTACGGACCACGTTCTCCTCCGCAGCCCTGACGGCATCAGGATCGTTGTCTATAGCCGTCACATCATCAGCACCGAACAGCACAGCGGCCATACCGAGAATGCCTGTACCGGTGCCGACATCAAGGACTTTCCAGTTTCTGTCGGATGATGCCAGCACCTCCTGCAGAAAAACCAATGAAAGAGTGGTGGTTGCGTGATGGCCGGTACCAAACGCCATGCCCGGATCCATCTCCAGCAGCAGTTCTCCGGGAGCCTTTTCATACTTTTCCCAGGTGGGGGAAATTACAAGGCCGGGAACTATGGCAAAAGGTTTGAAATGTTTTTTCCAGTTTTTCCCCCAGTCCTCTTCACCGATCATGGTTGAAGTCAGAACCGGCAGAGCCACCTTAAAAAGAGATGCCAGCTCCTCAAGATAAGTGGAGACCTGACGCAAAACAGTCTCAAGGGTGTCATTGTCCTGATCCGGCTGCTCCAGATAACAGTTTATAGTACCATGGGAATCCTCACTTTCAGCACCGGTTTCCACCCCCGCGCCAATAATACCAATAAGGAAATCAGAGATCGGCTCAACGAGGATCGGTTCCATCACTATATTTATCTTCAACCACCTTCTGCCGCATATTGTCATAATTTTTTCGAGATTTCTCCCGATTCTATAGTAATTTGAGATTAACTGACATCCATGAAGGTCAGTTAACGTCTGTCCAGAAATGAGGGATTTTGCCCAAACTCCTCGTTATTTTCAAAAAAATAATGCTCGCAGATAAGCTCCTGGTTTAGCCGGCAGCAAGTGTTGCAGCGGTTCAAGGGAACTACCAGATAATGAAACTGAGGTTCAGTGGAAATCAAAAACCTTTTTACTTAACAAACACACAGTATCACATTGCTATCCCGACAGTATCTTTTATAGTAAGATCATGCTAGTAAGATCATCCAGCACAACAGAAGATAAGCGGTCGGCAGATTCTCCTTTCAGATGAAACGGTACTCCTTTGAAGGCTCAAACCATTAATCTTGACAAATACACAGCATGCGAAGGCTGCGACCTCCTGCTGCCCATAGTGGAATCCCCGCCGGGACACTCAACTGTCTGCCCCCGGTGCAGCACCACTATCAGCCGGAGATCCACCCATTCCATCGTCAAGACCCTTGCCCTCAGCGCGACAGGGCTGCTGCTCTACCTCCCTTCCACATGGCTCCCCCTGATGAGCATTGAAAGTTTCGGCTTCAGTGAAAGTGCCAATATCATTGATTCAATGATTAATTTTTATACCAGTGGTTACTACTTTGTCTCATTAATGGTATTGATCTCGGCTCTCATCCTGCCCCTGGTGCTTCTCTCACTGATTTTCACAGTCAGCCTGCACCTGCGGCTTAAACGATATCCTCTTTACCTGACCAGGCTTTTTAGAATCTATATCAAACTTGAGGAATGGGCAATGGTCGAAGTGTACCTTCTGGGCATTATGATCACCATCATCAAGATGATGGGTCATTCTGAAATCCATTACCATATGGGCATGCTCTGTTTTATTCTCCTTGTAATCACCAGCCTGGCTATTACAACGGTTGTGGATAAGGACTTTTTCTGGCGAACCATGGAAAGAGGGGAGGCCGGAGAAAAAGGCCGGCGGCCGGACTTTGAGATCATGGAGGGAGATGACTCTGTCACGGCGGCCGAGAAAAGAATTCAGCTCTGCCACATATGCCACAAACTTTCTCCATTTTCAGATGCCGTCTGCCCCCGGTGTGGCGATACTCTCCACCGCCGCAAACCCATGAGTGTTTCCCGAACCTGGGCCCTGGTTGTATCATCAGCCCTCTTTTTTATTCCGGCCAACCTCATGCCTATTATGCAGGTGGACTTCCTTGGCATGCCCGATCGATCAACTATACTTGACGGCATAATTTATTTTCTCCATACCGGGTCCTATGGTATCGGCCTGATTATTTTCATCGCAAGTATTCTCGTTCCCGTCTTTAAAATAGTTGGACTTACCATCCTCCTGCTGTCAACGCATCCCAGATCAGTCAGATTTCTCAAACAGAAGACAGCAATGTTCCGCTTTATCTCCTTTATCGGCAGATGGTCCATGCTCGATATTTTTGTTATCGCTCTTTTAACCGTCCTCGTCGACTTCGGATTTTTCTCTTCAATCCATACCGCACCGGCGGCAACATATTTCTGCTTTGTTGTCGCTTTCACCATGCTGGCGGCAATTTCCTTCGACCCGCGAATAATGTGGGATAAATACACTCCTCTCTCAAAAGATAAGGACCATGACTGAACAACCTGTAATACGCAAAAAACGTGGGATTTCAGCTGTCTGGATCCTTCCAATCCTTGCCCTCTCGATTTGCGGCTGGATTCTCTACTCAAGTTATCAGAACCGCGGAGCGGAAATAACCATCTACTTTCAGGACGCAACAGGTCTCACCTCGGGAAAAACCAGAGTGATGGCCAAGGGAATCCCGGTAGGAATGGTCAAATCACTGACACCGGATCTTAAAAACAAGAGGGTTAAGGCCACCGTTAAAATAGATCAGCTGGCGGTTGAATATCTTGTTGAGGATACGCTTTTCTGGGTCGTCCGGCCGGAGCTGTCGGCAGGCAGCATCCAGGGACTGGATACAATTCTTTCCGGAAGTTACATAGGAATCCGGACCGGTTCTTCGACCAAACCGCAGTATGAATTTACCGGGCTTGAGTCAAATCCGCCGATCGCAAGAGATACCCCGGGTCTGCACATTCAGCTGAGAGCGGAAGCGCTTGGATCAATCCAGGCCGGCACCAACGTTTACTATAGAAATATTGAAATCGGCAATGTGGAGAGCTACCGGCTCGAGCAGGATCAGAACGTCCTTATCGATCTCTTTGTCAAACCGCAATACACACACCTGGTGCGGACAAAAAGCCGCTTCTGCAATGTAAGCGGAGTGCAGATCAACGGTAAACTTCCCAATCTGAAAATCCGGATTGAGTCCCTCGCCTCAATTGTCAGGGGGGGCATCCTGCTCTATACTCCCGAGCAGCTCCAGGAAAACCCGGAAGCGGAGAACGGACATATTTTTCAACTCTACCCCGACTATGAATCAGCCAATTATGGTGTCGCAATGACCCTCAAGCTTGCCTCGGGAGAGGGCATTGCCGAAGGAAGTACCAAGATAATGTACCGGGGACTGGAAGCAGGATTCGTCAAGGAGGTCCGCTTCAATAACGATAAGCATGGAACCGTAACTGCCCATATCCTTCTGGACCCGCGAGCCGAACTGATCCTGCGGGAAAACACCAGGTTCTGGATTGTTAAACCCGAAATCGGGGCTGGCGGCATCAAACACGCCGGCTTATTAATCTCCGGACCCTATATCACATTTGAACTTGGAGAAGACGGCGGCGCTTTTAAAAATTCTTTTGAAATTCTTCCCAAACCGCCGCCCCTCAAACCTCTTCGCCCGGGAAAATCTTTTGTCTTGACCTCTAAAGACAGTTCCCTTTCTGTCAACTCACCGGTATACTTCAGAAATATCAAAGTCGGAGAGGTCATTGATGTGGATCTCGATGAGTCGGGAAAAGAAACCAGAACAACCGTTTTTATCTATCAGCAATATCTCAGTCTCCTCAGTGAAAAGAGCGTCTTCTGGACGCACCACGGCCTTGAGATGGAGGCCGATTTCACCGGCGTTAAAATATCCACAGGCCCCCTAACCCGCATGCTGTACGGTGGTGTCAGTTTTACCACTCCGGGGAAAGCGGCAAAAAAGCATCTCTCAGCTCTCCCGGAAGGTAAGGAGTTTCCTCTCTACACCAGTTACCGCAATGCTGTTGAATCAGTCAAAGAACTGCGGCCGCGGGGCAAACGATTCCTGATACGGTCAGAAAATGCAAAATCCCTCTCCATTGGCGCACCTATCCTCCATAAAAATATCAAAATCGGCAGTATTGAAGATTTCCGCCTCACCAAAAATCAGAAGGAGGTACTTATTGAATGTTTTGTCCGGGACAATTTCAGAAACCTGATAAATAAAAACAGTCGCTTCTACAACGCCAGCGGTATACAGGTTTCCGGAGGGCTGTCCGGCCTGAATGTACAGACAGGTTCCCTCCAGTCCATCTTCTCCGGCGGCATAGGTGTTGTGGAGGTCAGCGGCACCACAGGAGCTGCTTCCGGCACCTATCCGCTTTATGACAGCCTGAAACAGGCTCTCCATGCGGATGAAACTGAACTTATAGTACATCTGGAAGAGACATACGGGCTGAAGGAGGGTGCTCCCGTCAGATATAAAGGGGTCGCTGTAGGTGAGGTTATGAAGCTGTCATTCAGCAAAGATCTGCAGATCATCACCGCCAGGATCAGGGTGGCCAACAATATTGCCCCTCTTTTCCGGACGCAAACACGGATCTGGGTGGCACAGGCTGAGCTGAACCTCTCCAAGGTGAAAAATCTGGATACCATTATTTTCGGCTCGTTTCTCACCTTCCTCCCCGGAAAGGGCGCCCCAACACGCACCTTTATGGCGCTCAACTCTCCCCCTTACACCGAGATCGCCGGCAAAACCGGCCTGGGCATCATCCTGGAAACTTCCCACCTGGGCTCCCTAGGGGAAGACTCCCCCGTGTATTACCGGCAGGTCAAGGTTGGCCGGGTGACCGGTTCACAACTTTCACCATCCTTTAAAAAAGTGCTTGTCTTTGTATCCATTGATGCTCCATATCTTGCAATAATACGAAATAACACCAAATTCTGGAATGTCAGCGGGGCAAGGATAGAGGGGGGTATTTTTTCCGGAATCACCGTCTCAACAGAGTCGATGGAATCGATCATGAAGGGGGGTATCGCCCTGGCAACTCCTGATAATGAACAGACCGGCGCCCCGGCTGCAGCCGGGCAGCACTTTTCTCTTCACGATAAGGTGAAAAAGGAGTGGCTGGACTGGAGTCCTGATATCATCGTGCTGGAAGAAGACAAAGGGAAGAAGGCTGATTTATTGAAGTGATAATGTACGGGAGAAAAAATGAACAGATTTATGTTTTTTGCAATCCTCATCCTGCCCGTTTTTGCCTCCGGTTCCGAAGCGTATGAGCAGTGCCGCAACCACTTCCTGCACGGGCAGTATTTTGTAGCTGAAGAATCATGCCTGCTTGCAGCAAATGAGGGAAATATTGAGCCGCAGAAATGGCTTGCCTTTATGTATACTAAAGGCAAGGGCGTACAACAGGATTATAAAAAGGCCTTTTTCTGGCGGCAAAAGGCAGCAGAGAGCGGTGACGCGAACAGTGAGTATCATCTGGGCCGGTTTTACCAGCTGGGCAATGGGATTGAACAGGATTTTGCAAAAGCCAGACACTGGTATGAAAAGTCATGCCGGCAGGGCGATATGAACGGACTCTATGCCATGGGAAATCTCTACCGAAAAGGTCTCGGGATAGAGGTTGACCCGGTGAAGGCTTATGGCTGGTACAGTCTGGCGGCGGAGAGAGGCCTCCTGCTGGCGCAGGAAACAGTCGAACGTATGGAAGAGAGTATGAGCGAGGCGCAAATAGCCGAGGGTAAAAAGATCGCGGGCAAACTGCTCAGCCGGAGCCAATAGTATTTGGCTGCTTCCAGTTGAATTAAAAGTGCTAATCAGGTAAAAAAAAAGCCGTCGACGGGTAAGACATCGACGGCTTTTTTACTGCTCCTGTTCAATGATCAGTTATTCTTCAATATCACAATCATTTAATTCGCAGGATACCTCAGCCATCAAAAATCTGGCATTTTTATAACCATTTTTTATCAGCTCTTTGTATGCCATTTCAGCACGGGCACCTGTTGTGCAGTGAACATAGATATCCTCATCCTTGGTCAAACCGTCGATGGTGGCAAAAAACTCATCCATCCTGCTGCACAGCTGATCCAGGGGGATATGTTTTGATCCATCCAGTTTGCCCACGGCTACCTCATCGTTGGTCCGTACATCAAGAATAACCGCCTTTGAAGGATCCTCCAGGGCTGCCTCAAAATCGGCAATCGTCACTTCACCCGGTACCAGTTTTCTCTTCCATGTTACCTCGGTGACGACAGGGCCCTTAATAAGTTTGCCGCCAAGCCGTTTCCAGCCATGGTATCCGTCTTCAACCAGAGATACCTTTTTATAACCGGCCTCCTTAAAAAGTTTTAATGCCTCCAGCGACTGTGCCTTATCATCATCAAAGAGTATAACAGGCGCCTTCATCGGAATCTCATCCATAACATCTTCGAGGGTATCAAACGGCATGCTCACAGAGCGTGGAATGCGTGCCTGAGCCGCCTTTTCACTACTTCGAAGATCTACCAGTACATTGTTTCCCTGACAAATAAAACCGTATCCTGCATATGTTGGATTTCCTGCCTTGCTCCACGCAGGCTCACCATCGAGATAAACTTTAACATTTTTATAACCTGCCTGGACCGCCTGACCGGCGGACATTGGACTCATGCCTCAGGTAGGTCCTCCGCAGTAAAAGACAAGCTTGCGGTTCGGATCTTTCGGCAGCAGGCCAAGCAGTTCCTGCATCTCACAGACGGGAATGGAAATGGCTCCGGGCAGATGTCCCGTGCCATAGCGATGTGCCGGCCGGGAATCAACAAGTACAAAATCCTCACTACCGTCGATCATTACCGTGAGCTCTGCAGTGGTAACCGTTGAAACCCCTTTGGGCATCTTAGCAAGTTTCGGCTTAATGGATTTGGCGTAGATATCCTTACCCTGCTTCTCATAGCTGACAATAACGCCATGCCCTTTAGTGGCATGCTCTATACCGTCGGTGTTCTCATCAAACTTGACCATCATTGTCTTGGCTTTGGAACCCTTGCCAACTTCAATGGAAATGGTTTTGGCCTTATTTGATTTTCCTACAACCCGTCCCTTATAGACGGGGCCCGTCACTTTTTTCTGCGTCACTGCCGCAGGTTTCACCGCCGACGCCGTTTTGCCACTCTCCTGAGCACAGCCGCTCAGGAAAAAAGCGGCAATGACCAGAAATGGCAGCATCCTGGAAATCATTTTCTGCATAACTCCTCCCTTTTTAACTATCTTACTGGTTTATAAAAATAAAAATTTTGGTCCCTCCCCCCGGAGAGGGGAAGAACACAAAGCAATTTACTTATAAACTAATTAGCTTAACAATTAACCACTTTGTAGGCAATATTTTTTCTTGATTACCACTCAAACTCTGCTCCCGGCAAGCACCCTCCTTCAGATCGGGCTGACAGTAAGGGTTGCAGCGAGGCACAAGCAAACGTCCGGGAGCAGGACACTGATCAACAAATAAACCTTCATTTCAGGGGAGAACTTGAAATATTCAGTCGCAATGTTATTTTATGAGTATATTGGATCGTAAAGGTTCTAAAAAAAGAGGCTCGTCCATCCGTTTTAACGTAAAAAATTCCATGACTATTCCCAGACCACACCATCTAGTCTACGGCACCTTGCACGACTACCTCACCGGTGAAGATTTGACCGACACCGATGATGAGCGTATACGCCAGTCGCTCAGCCGAATGATGGTTGAGAAAAAAGGATACAGCCGCGATAACCTGCAGCCGCGAAATACCATTGAAAGCCTCTTTAACCGCTCTTTTGTCACCTCGACCATTGAGCTGACAGTCTCCCATGGCGACAGACAGTTTATGATTATCCGCTATGGACCCGGCTCGCTGGTCAGCAGGGAGCGATCCGCAATAGCGGCGGCCAGAATCCTCAACTCCACCTATCGTATTCCCCTTGCGGTAGTCACAAATGGTGAAGATGCCGAACTTTTAGATACGGAAAGTGGCAGGATTATCGCTTATGGATTAGATTCCATTCCCGACGCCGCAGCTGCCGTGGAAATATTTAACGAACTCCGGTTTCTGCCACCGGTTGAAAAGAGGCAGAAGGATCTTGAGCTCCGTATTCTCAATGCGTTTGACCTGGAAAGATGCTGTTTATAGCCGGT
>JAFDME010000098.1 GCA_019306075.1 Deltaproteobacteria bacterium
GGCTGTTAGACTGTCAGCAAGGTACCAAAGCGGATTTGAGGCCCGCAAAACCCAAAAACTGCATTCTCTCACCACAGAGGACACAGAGAGCACAGAGAAGGAAAAAATAAATTCTTTTCTCTGTGCTCTCTGTGTCCTCTGTGGTTTACGCTTTTCCCGGAGTCGAAGTTTATGCCATGCCCTTCCAGGGTGCTTACTTGTTTTTTATTACAGAAGTTAAAAATCACCAGGACAGAAGGTAACTGCTTCAGCAAGGCTGTTATACCCCATAAGCAGCATAAAGAGACGGTCAAGACCCAGTGCGATACCGGCGGCACAATCCAAATGCTGCAGATCGTCGAGAAAACGATCAGGCATCCTCACTCCCCCTCTGCCCTCTTTTTCCATACCACGGATTTCCTCCACAAACCTGGTCCGTTGCTCACCACTATCCGTCAACTCCGAAAAACCGTTGGCAAGTTCCACACCATTGATATAGAGTTCAAATCGTTCGGCAATCCCCGGATCATCATTTCTGCATTTTGCAAGAGATGCCAGTTCCACCGGATAATCGTAGAGGAATGCCGGTCTGCCAAAGCCAAGATGAGGCTCAATAAATTCCACAAGAACTCTATCAAACTGCTCCTCTTCAAGAGCTTGAGCCAGCGGCATGGGTGAGAAAGAGTCAAAGGCTTCAGTCACGCTGATCCTCGTCCAGGATAAGTCCAGAGCGATCCCGGGAAACAGCTGCTGCGAACAGGCACCGTCACAGTTCAGCCCGGCGGATTCCATATTTGGCACAAGATATCGCAACAGATTCTCACAATCCGTCATCAGGTCCAGATAATCGCTCTCAGTACGATACCATTCAAGCATGGTAAATTCTTCCTGATGCAATCGACCCGCCTCCTCTTTACGAAAGCAGGGACATATCTGGAACAGCTTGGTGCAACCTGCCGCCAGAAGCCTTTTCATACAGAGTTCCGGAGAGGTCTGCAGATAGTGGCTGTCCACAGAAAAAGGGATAATTGTACTTTCCGGAATAAAAACAGGTTGAAGGAGAGGGGTGTCTACTTCTAAAAATCCCCGATCAAAAAAAAACGACCTTATCAGGCGAAAAAGGGCTGCACGCATCTGCAACCCCGATAAATCAAGCATATACCTACTCTTTTACCCGAGTTACATACTGACCGGTGCGGGTATCTATCTGAATTTTATCCCCCTCCTCAACAAAGGGAGGGACATTCAGCTGATAGCCGGTTTCTACGGTAACAGGCTTGGTATCTGTTCCCGAAGTATCACCCTTGGCCCATGGATCCGCCTTGGTAACAAGAAGATTGACAAAAATAGGAAGGCTGGCATCAATTGGTTTATCATCAAAAAAAAGGACATCCAGCTCCATATTATCAATAAGATAATTGATATTGTCACCAAGCTGCTCCCTGGTAATGAAAAGCTGTTCGTAATTTTCCGTATCCATGAAATGGTACTCTTCACCCTGACTGTATAAAAACTGCATCTTTCTCTCTTCAAGGAAAGCTTTTTCAAACTTATCATTCGACCGGTATGTCTGCACCAGCTGATTCCCCGAGATCATATTTCTCATCTTGCAGCGATAGAGCGCCTGCCCCTTCCCGGGTTTTGAAAACTCGAAATCAATAACAACATAAGGATTACCATCAATCTGCACTTTCAGACCCTTGCGCAAGTCAGAAGCGTTATACATAGGACATCTCCAGGTATGGAAGTACCCCGCAAAAAAGGAGAGGTACCGATTAATTTTGTAACATCATCATTCATAAACCTCGCATTATAGCTGTCTTCTGTTGAGTTCTGCAACTGATATTACTCTTTTCCATTTTCCTCAGTGGATTTTTTTTAGATGCTTACATTTTCTGCTCGGGTATAATAGGTCCCGATTCGCATGAAGGAGAGAAGAACATGACCCAAATAGGCATCCTGTCAGACACACATCTGGGTAACATAACGGCATCGTTCCGCAAAAAATGTGCAGAAGCCTTTTCCGGCTGTGATGCAGTGATCCACGCTGGAGACCTGACCGATATTTCCATATTATCCTCCTTTGGCGGTAAAGAGATCTATGGTGTTCACGGTAATATGTGCAATCTTGCGACCCGACAGATCCTGCCCGAAACAAGGATCATCTATTTACACGGATATTCCATCGGTATATGTCATGGTGCGGGCCCCCGTCATAATATCGAGGCGCGACTTCTGACATTTTTCCCTGAAACTGACTGCATAGTCTACGGCCATACCCATGTCCCGGTCTGTCACAGAACAGGCTCGACCCTTTTTATCAACCCGGGAAGTTTCCAGGGAAGCGGCAGATATGGCGCTCCCGGTACATACGGGATTCTGTTTATTGAGAAAAACAGCATAAAGGGATCCATTCATCAGATAGCCGACAATATATGAAAAAGCAACTTACCCCGATGCTGCAGCAGTACTTTGAGATTAAGGAGCAGCATGAAGACTCTATACTCTTCTACCGGATGGGCGATTTTTATGAGATGTTTTTTGAAGATGCGGTTGAAGCTTCCAAAATCCTCGGGATTACCCTGACGTCCAGAAACAAAAAGAGTGACTCCCTGCAGGTTCCCATGTGCGGCATCCCCTACCATGCTGCTCAAACCTACCTTGCAAAACTCGTCAAAAGTGGTCGACGGGTTGCGATATGCGAACAGACGGAAGATCCTGCCCAGGCAAAAGGGATAGTCAAAAGAGAAGTTGTCCGGATTATTTCCCCCGGTGTTGTCACAGACAGTGCTCTTCTGGACGATAAAAGCAACAATTACATCTGCGCAATCACTCTCAGAGAAAACAGCGCCAGGACTCTCTGGGGGGCCGCTTTTCTCGACCTCAGCACAGGCGAGTTCCTGGTCGGTGAATTTACCACGGAGAGGAATAATTTTGAAGATGTAATTGACCAGATTTCACGACTCACTCCCTCCGAGATCCTGACAAACAGGGAACGGGATGAAGCTGTCGACAAACTCCTGGACTCGGTTACTGTCCTGCTCCCCGACATCAGCGTAACAGAAAGAGAGGGCGATCTCTTTCAGCTGTCTGCCTGTCGTGATCTCCTGCTTGAACATTTCAACACCATCACCCTTGACGGATTTGGCTGTGCCCATTTTTCAGCAGGAATTATCAGCGCCGGAGTGCTGCTTGACTATGCACAGGAAACGCAGAAAACATCTATCGACCACATAGAAAAGCTGACCCCGCTGGATCTCAAATCGATTCTGCAGATAGATGATTCTTCCCGGCGCAATCTGGAACTTACCCAGACTATCATTGGTGCCTCCAGGCAGGGATCGCTCCTCTCCGTCATTGACCAGACCTGCACACCCATGGGGGCGAGACTGCTGAAATCCAATCTCCTCTTCCCTCTGCAGGATACCGGCAGGATTAATGACCGGCTGGATGCGGTGACCTTTTTTTACAAAAACAGCGGATTACGGGATAAGCTGCGAACCCTGCTGGGAACCGTATATGACCTCGAACGATTAAACAGCCGAATGATACTGGGCAGCGGGAATGCGCGAGACCTCCTGGCCATGAAAAACTCCCTTGCCCAGCTGCCTCCCCTTTACTCCCTGCTCAGTGAATGCGATACATCAAAACTGATCGAAATATACCGGGGGTTTGATATTCTTGAGGATCTGCATCAACTGCTTGACAGATCCATAGCTGCCGATCCACCGGTAACAGTACGTGAAGGCCGACTTATCAAAGAAGGATATAATCCGGAACTCGATGAGTTGATTCTCCTTCTTCGTGACGGAAAACAGATGATTCTGGACCTGGAAGCCCGGGAACGTGAATCCACCGGTATCAGTAAACTGAAAATTGGCTATAACAGGGTGTTTGGTTACTTTATTGAAGTGAGTAGAATCCAGGCCGCAAAAGTACCTGAATATTATATCAGAAAACAGACCCTCGTTAACGCTGAACGCTTCATTACCCCGGAACTGAAGGAGTTTGAAGTGAAGGTGATTGGAGCTGAAGACAGGCGTATTGAGCTCGAATACCAGCTTTTTCTCGATGTTCGCTCCCGTATGACAAAGAGCAGCAGCCGAATACTGAGGATGGCCAGAATCCTCTCTCAAATTGATTTCCTCGCTGCCAATGCGGAAACCGCCCAACTGTATAATTATCGCAGACCGCAGATCAATACAGGAGATGATATAGAGATAATTGAAGGCCGACACCCGGTCATTGAGCGATCACTTCCCAGCGGCAAATTTGTCCCTAATGATATTATACTTAACCAGACCAGCGATGAAGTCCTTATCATCACCGGTCCCAATATGGCCGGGAAATCCACAGTCCTCAGACAGACAGCTCTTATTGTTCTGCTCGCCCAGATGGGTTCCTATGTGCCGGCGGCAAAAGCCAAAATAGGAGTGGTGGATCGTATTTTCACCCGGGTAGGAGCAATGGATGATCTGCGACGGGGCCAATCGACTTTTATGGTGGAGATGAGTGAAACTGCAAATATTCTTAACAACGCAACACCAAAAAGCCTGGTAGTGCTTGATGAAATCGGCCGGGGAACATCCACATATGACGGGTTGGCAATTGCCTGGGCAGTTGCCGAAGAGCTGGTTAATAAAAACAACAGAGGCGTTAAAACACTCTTTGCAACCCACTACCATGAGCTGATCGAACTGGCCAAAAGCCATAAGCGAGTAAAAAACTACTCCATCACCGTAAGAGAATGGCAGAACAGTATAATTTTCCTGCATAAACTGACCAGAGGAGGGACCAGCAGAAGCTACGGCATTCAGGTTGCGGCTCTTGCAGGTGTGCCGGATCACGTGGTAAAAAGGGCCAGTGAAATTTTGCAGGATATTGAGAAAGAGAACCTTGACCAGACAAAAACGTCCCCAAAATCGTTCCGAAAACAGAAAAAGAAACATCATCCCAGCCAGTTACCTCTTTTCCCATCCCCAGCAAATCCCCACCTCGAACTTTTAAATACTGTTGATCCCGACGAACTCACCCCAAGACAAGCGCTGGAATTTCTCTATAAAATAAAATTGTTATGACGATTGGTTTGCCTTCCCCCTTTCTTTTTTGTATTGTTGACCGATTTAGCTTATACTATTTCGGGAACGCATGATTATTTGATGGTTACGGTACAAGAGGATTTCTTCATTCCATGTCTCAGCGACTCACCAATTACTCCCTTTTTCTTACTCTGATTGTCCTGCTCGTTGGATTCAGCTCTCCCCTGAGAGCTCAGATAGAGGTGCATGAACAGGTTCCTACTATTAAAGAGAGATATGACCAGGCAAAATTTTATTTTAATCAGCTTCACAATAACAGATCAATCTCTGCATCCCGGGACAACTGGCTCAAAGGATCAAGGAATTTCAGGCGTATCTATCTCTCAAGCCCTAAATCAGATTATGCCCCGTCCTGTCTCTTCATGCTTGGCCGTATTTATTCTCAGATGTATGACAAATTCAGGCTGGAATTAGACCTTGATGAGGCTATTTCCTATTACAAGGATACCGCCAGGCTCTTCTCCCAGGATCGCCTCGCAGACGACGCCTACTTTGCACTGGGCACACTCTTTCTCAAGCAGAAAAAAGATCCGCAGAAAGCTGCGGAATTCTTTTCCGAAATTGTTACCAACTATCCGAACGGTGATAAGCACCCCGAAGCGGCAAAGAGACTGAAGATACTGTCAAAGGAGAATAATATCCCTCTCCCTGAAATAATGGTGGCATCCTCACGGCTCAACAACCTCAACTATGTCCTTCCTGTTAAATACTGGTCTTCCAACAACTATACACGGGTTGTCATCATGGCCTCGGGCCCTGTCCGGTACAAGGATGTTCTGCTGGAAGCGGCGGACGGCAAACCGAGAAGGCTCTATCTCGATTTCAAGCAGAGCTATATTGAGCCCAGATTCCGTGCACCGGTGCCCATTGAAGACGGGTTACTGAGAAGAATCCGAACCGGCCAGTTCAGCACAGATACCGTTAGAGTAGTGCTCGATATCGAATCGATAGGAAGTTACAAAATATTCAGTCTTCCCGACCCGTTCAGGGTTGTTATTGATGTGCGAGGGGAGAATCTGAAAAAAGACAGCGGTCTTATTGCATCTGACACAAAACCCGGAAAAAATAAGAATATTGGCCCCGGCAAACCACATATAAAACACGAAATTGTCGTATTAAGGGATCAGAAAAAGATGGCGGTTAACCAGCCGGCTGTTGCACAACAGAAGGATGAGGTGACAATTACTCCAACAACTAAAGAGTTTTCCCTTGCCCAGCAACTCGGCCTGGGGGTGAGGACAATTGTTATCGACCCCGGGCATGGCGGTAAAGATCCGGGGGCCATGGCCAACGGTATCAAAGAAAAGGATATTGTTCTCAATATTGCAAAACAGCTTGTCCCTATTCTGCAGAAAGATCTTGGCTGCAAAGTGATTCTCACCCGCTCCGATGACACCTTTATTTCACTTGAGGAGCGAACGGCGATAGCCAATACCCAGGGCGCAGATCTCTTTATCTCACTTCATGTCAATGCTCACCCTGTACAGAAAGTTCGAGGACTCGAAACATATTATCTCAACTTCAGCACTAACGCAGAAGCGATGCGGGTTGCAGCCAGAGAAAATGCCACATCAACCCACCAGATGAGTGAGTTGCAGGATATTCTCTCCGACATAATGCAGAACTCCAAGATCAACGAATCTTCACGACTGGCAAACCGGGTACACCAAACCATACTTACTAAAGCAAAACCGCCAAACCGGGACTATGCCAGGATCAAAGACCTCGGCGTAAAACAGGCACCTTTCTATGTCCTGATCGGCGCACAGATGCCGGCGGTACTTCTTGAAATTGCCTTTATCAGCAACACTGAAGATGCCGCGAATCTAACCAACCCTCACTTTATCAGGATGCTCACCCATGAAATATCTGAAGGCATTAAATCCTATGTCAATGCCACTTCCGCACAGTTGCGGCTGAAATAAAAAAAGACCGTCCATATAAAATGGACAGTCTTTTTATTTCATGAACAGGGTATCTGTTCCCGCGACCGAGGTTAATAGACTGAAGGCTTTTAGGAAAAAACTAGAGACCTTTGGCAACCTTCAGCCGCATAATCGCTCTCTGCAGAGCAACCTCCGCTCTCTTCCTATTGAAATCCTCTTCAGTCTGGGTCATCTGGGCCAGCCGCTTCTCCGCTCTTTCCTTGGCCCGCATTGCCCTCTCAACATCGATCTCAGAACCAAACTCGGCACTCTCTACAAGAAAGGTGACCTTATTATTTGACACCTCGCAAAACCCTCCACTTACCATAAGGGTTTTTCTATCTTTGCCATTCTCATAGGTAAGAGTTCCAATTTTGATAGTCGACAGAAAAGGCGCATGATTAGCAAGTACACCGAAGTCACCACCAAAACCCGGAGCAGTTACAATGTCAACATCCTCGCTGACCCTTGCTCCTTTGGGGGTTACGACTTCCAATCTTATCTGCTGTGCCATCGAATTTGTCCTCTCTAACTAGTGTTGAGCTTATCCTTTGGACTGAGCTTCTTTAGCAACAGCCTCGTCAATGGTGCCTACCATATAGAATGAGTTTTCATTAAGATCATCATGTTTGCCTTCGAGGATCTCTTTAAAACCCTGTACGGTATCAGCAATTTTCACAAACTTACCGTCCATACCGGTAAAAACTTCGGCAACAGTAAATGGCTGGGAGAGGTATCGCTGTACTTTTCTGGCACGGGCAACAACGATCTGATCCTCTTCGGAAAGTTCGTCCATACCAAGGATGGCGATGATGTCCTGAAGATCTTTATACTTCTGCAGAGTCACCTGAACACCGCGTGCAGTGTTATAGTGATCTTCACCAATGACATTCGGGTCAAGAATTCTGGAACTGGAATCCAGCGGATCAACAGCAGGATAAATACCAAGCTCGGATATCTGACGGGACAGAACAACAGTACCGTCAAGGTGAGCAAAGGTTGTTGCAGGTGCAGGATCCGTCAAATCATCCGCCGGCACATAAACACACTGTACGGCTGTAATTGATCCCTTGTTAGTGGAGGTAATACGTTCCTGCAGCGCACCAAGATCCGTTGCCAGTGTCGGCTGATAACCAACCGCGGAAGGAATACGGCCAAGAAGTGCAGACACCTCGGAACCGGCCTGAGTAAAACGGAAGATGTTATCAACGAAAAAGAGAACATCCTGCCCCTCTTCATCCCTGAAATATTCCGCAGCGGTAAGGCCGGTCAATGCAACACGGGCACGGGCTCCCGGAGGTTCAGTCATCTGGCCGTAAACAAGGGCAGCTTTTGGCAGTACGCCTGAATCCTTCATCTCGTGATAGAGATCATTTCCCTCACGGGTACGCTCACCGACACCACAAAAAACTGAGATACCACCATGATGCATGGCGATATTATTCACCATCTCCATCATAATAACAGTCTTGCCAACACCGGCGCCGCCAAAGAGTCCCATCTTTCCACCCTGGGGAAAGGGTACCAGAAGATCTATTACCTTAATACCGGTTTCAAGAACACGAACTTCCGTATCAAGGTCAGTAAAGGCAGGAGCATCACGGTGAATGGGCAGAGTGTGTTCAGAGCTGATCTCGCCAAGACCATCAACAGGACGCCCTACCACGTTCATAATCCTGCCAAGGGACGGTGTCCCGACAGGGATGGTAATCGGTAGACCCCTATCCTTAACCTCCATGCCCCGAACCAGACCGTCAGTCTGATCCATAGCAATACAACGGCAGACATTATCCCCGAGATGCAGGGCAACCTCAATAACCAGGTTCTCCGGCGTATCGTCAATACCAGGATTGCTGACTGTGCAGGCGTTCAAGATCTCCGGCAGATTGCCAGGCTCAAATTCCACATCCACGACAGGTCCGATAACCTGTACCACTTTTCCTATCCTTTGCTCACTCATTGGGCTGTAACCCTCCTCAAAAGTCGTTAACCATCAATATAATAAATTATTATTTCAGGGCTTCCGCACCACCAACAATATCCATAAGCTCATTCGTTACTGCTGCCTGTCGAGCCTTATTGTAAATGATGGTCAAATTACTGACAATATCCTTACACGCGGTAGTCGCATTGTCCATCGCAGTCATCCTCGCCGCATGCTCACTGGCACCAACCTCCAGCATTGCATGATAAATAAGAACATTGAGATAGAGCGGCTGCAGGGTATCCATAAGCTCTTCCGAGGACGGTTCATAGATATAATCACCTGCAAACTTTTTCTCGGCTTCACCGTCAGCCTCAACCGGTTGTACAGGGAGCAGTGATACATCGACCGGTCTCTGGACAGCAACTGACTTGAATTCACCAAATACAATTTCAACCCTGTCGCTTTCCCCGGCAAGGAACTGTTCAGCAACGTCAGTTGCAATCTCCCTTGCATTAAACATCTCAAAAGCCGACATGACGTTAAGATAGCTTTTTCTAACCTTTCCCGTCTTTTTAAGGAGTTGATATCCTTTTTTCCCTACACAGACAAGGCTGACACCTTTTCCTTCAGCCTCATAGCCGACAATCATCCCCAAAGTACGTTTGACGATATGTGCATTGTAGGAGCCGCATAAACCACGATCAGAAGTGATAACCACCAGTTCAACCTTTTTTATCTCACGCTTTTCCATAAGCGGAAATGCACCGGTATTTGCTCCGCCGGAAAGATTGGACATTGCTTCATTGAACTTTGAAGTGTACGGCCTGAAAGCCTCCATCTTCTCCTGGGCACCACGGAGTTTTGCCGCAGCGACCATGTTCATGGCTTTAGTGATCTGTGATGTCTTCTGCACACCATTGATCTTTGTCTTGACATCCTTTAAACTTGGCATATCTTATCCTGCGCCTCGATTTAGAAGAAAAATCTTATTTCTGAACAGACACTAGTTAAGACCTTTTCCCGCCTTGAAAGTATCACCAAAGCTGGTCAGCACCTTATTGAGTTTATCCTTGATAGCGTCAGTAAACTGCTCTTCAGCAACAATGTCTGTAAATATGGTCGGCTCGTTGGACTCAATGTAGCTGTAAAGCTCATTTTCGTAGTCACCCAGGGTATCAACGGGAAGCGGATCAAGGTAACCGTTTGCACCGGCATAGATGATTGTCACCTGCTTTTCCATGGGCAGAGGCTGAAACTGAGGTTGCTTGAGAATCTCAACAAGCCTCTCACCCCGGGTAAGTTTCGCCTGGGTGCCTTCATCAAGATCCGATCCGAAAGCTGCGAACGCCGCAAGCTCACGATACTG
>JAFDME010000099.1 GCA_019306075.1 Deltaproteobacteria bacterium
ATTATTTTTGAAATCGCCGATAACAGGGTTTATCTGTACAAGACCTATTTTCACCTTAATCTCCAGCAGCGCCTTATTCTAAGGGTGCCATCATTGAAAAAATAAAAAATGTTCTGATTACCACTCAAACTCAGCTACCTGCAAGTGCCCTTCTTCTAATTTAGCTGGCAGCAAGATTTTGCAGCGGGGCACAGGCAAACAATCCCGCAGCGAGGCACGAGCGTGGACGTTTGTCTGTGCCCTGCTGTAACACTTGCGGTTCAAGGAAACTACTAACCCGAATAAATCGGAATTTTAAAATGCTTGGATAAGTACCATGGTGCTTTACATAAGCACATAATTTCAAAATACACTCCTCAATTTCTCGGAGTCGGAGTTTATGCCCTGGTTTTTAAGGGTGTTTACCTGTTTTTTGTTACAGAAGTTCTGGAGTGAGTTACTAACGCAGACAAGCTGCAAGTAAGTACCTTGGAGGTATATACCTATTTTTACGGCTGAATACTTCCCTCATTTCCTTGTTTTTTATTACAGCTTTTACGGAGTAAGGTACTAAATAATGAAGCTGAGGTTCAGTGGTAATCAAAAAAAATTGACGCACCGTAGCAATTAACCAGTGTAATCAGAAATATTTTCCGACTATCACACTAAATCAGCTTCTATTTAACGTCTTTATTCTTTTTTTTCCTCTGATATTTTCGAACGGCACGATTATGGTTGGTAAGTGACTTGGAAAATTGATGTGTCCCATCATTTTTAGCTACAAAATAAAAATATTTTGTTTCAGCGGGATGGAGAGCAGCCCGAAGAGACTCTTTACCCGGATTACAGATAGGTCCGACCGGTAATCCGGGAAGAGTATAGGTATTGTAAGGGGTTGGGTAACGAAGCTGTTTCCTGGTAATTTTTCCGGAAAAATTCTCTACGCCGTAAACAACAGTGGGATCAGATTGAAGGCGCATTCCACGAGCAAGCCGGTTTGCAAAAACGCCCGCTATGAGGGCACGCTCATTTGCAACAGCGGCCTCTTTTTCAACCATTGAGGCAAGAATAACTGTCTTTTCCATGCTAATTTCATGATCAATGTCAGAGACAAGTTCACGCCATACCGAACGAAACCGGTGAACCAGCATAGGGATAATTTTTTCCGCCCCCTTCATCTCAGCAGTAAGAAGATACGTGTCCGGAAAGAGATATCCTTCCAGACTTGACAGACCGGCAAACCCAAGGGATTCAATAAAAGCTCTGTCCTCTGTAAGTGACACAAAATCTGCCATGTCACACCAGCCTCCCCCACCAAACAGTTCTGCAATCTCTCTTGCCCGTAATCCCTCAATTACCGTCACAGGATGTTGAACCGGTCTTGCAAAAGCAAGTTCCCTTATAACATCACCGGGTTTATTACCGCCCTTCAGTCTGAACTCTCCTGCCTGAAGCCTGCCGGAATAACCGGAGAACCGAGCAAGAAGCAGAAACCGCTGATCATAAGTGATAAGGCCTGCCTTACCAAGAATATGGCCGATGGTTTTGACAGATGATCCTTTTGGAATATTGACGGTTACTGCTTTGCCTGGCAGAACTGTTCCGGTGCCTGCCATATACAGCCCCATCCACGTCGCCGAAAATGCTGCAAGCAGAAAAAGGAAGAGGACTGCCCACAGGACAGTCCTCTTAATGATACTTTTCTTCTCTCTATTATCTTCCCGCTCTATCACGACCCCGACTATTTCCTGCCTTTCTTTGTACGGCCTTTTGAACGGGCAGATTTGTTAAAGGCAATTTTAACCACCTCATCCATATCTTTTACAGGATAAAATTCCATCTTATCCCTGATATCTTTTGGTATCTCTACCAGGTCCTTTTCATTCTGAGCCGGTATGATAATTTTATGAATATCTGCCCGCAGAGCTGCCAGAGCCTTTTCTTTTAAACCACCAATAGGCAGGACACGCCCCCGCAGCGTCACTTCTCCGGTCATTGCCAGATGACTCAAAACTGTCTCTCCGGTAAAAGCGGAATAAAGCGCCGTTGCTATGGTAATACCAGCCGAGGGTCCATCCTTCGGTATTGCCCCGGCCGGCACATGGAGATGAAGATCAATTGTGTCGAAATAATCCTCTTTGACCCCCAGTTCTTTTGACCTGCTGCGACAATAAGTAAGTGCCGCCTGGGCAGACTCCTTCATCACATCTCCGAGCTGTCCGGTCATGATAAGCTTACCCTTGCCCGGCATGAGATTGACCTCAATCTGCAGAATTTCACCGCCAACCTCAGTCCATGCCAGACCGGTAACAAGACCCGGCTGCTCCAATTTTTCCATATCGGTCTCGGGAATAGTCTTTGGCGGACCAAGATAACGATCAATATTTTTACGGCTGACACTGTAGGGGCCTTTTCCCCCTTCCGCTATTTTGCGGGCGATTTTCCGGCAGACCTTACCAATTTCACGTTCGAGGTTTCTCAACCCGGCTTCATAGGTATAATGAGAAATAATATATTCAATTGTATCATCATTCATTCGAATCTGTCGCGCTTTGATTCCATTTTCCTTTAACTGCCGCGGCAGAAGATACCTTCTGGCGATAACAATCTTCTCTTCCAGAGTGTAGCCGGAAAGCCGAATCACCTCCATCCTGTCAAGGAGAGGCCTGGGAATAGTATCGCTCATATTGGCGGTGGTTATAAACATCACCCGGGACAAATCGATGGGCAGATTCATATAATGATCAGTAAATTCAAAATTCTGTTCAGGATCCAGAACTTCAAGCAACGCTGAGGATGGATCACCACGATAGTCGGTTCCAATTTTGTCTACCTCATCCATCATGAAAACAGGATTATTGGCCTTTGTTGTTTTCAGCCCCTGCACTATCCTCCCGGGCATGGCACCAATATAGGTTCTCCGATGCCCCCGTATTTCGGCCTCATCCCTCATGCCGCCCAGGGAAAGGCGATGGAACTTTCGTCCCATTGCACGGGCAATAGACTGCCCAAGAGAAGTTTTACCAACCCCCGGAGGACCAATAAAGCAGAGAATCGGACCCTTGGTTGATTTGTTCAGCTGACGTACTGCAAGGTATTCAAGAATTCTCTCCTTTATTTTTTCCAGCCCGTAATGATCTTCATCCAGAATTTTCCGGGCTCGTTTCAGATTGAGAAGATCTTTGGTACTTTTTTTCCATGGAACGTCAAGAATCCAGTCAATATAGGTGCGAATAATCGTTGCCTCGGAGGAATCAGGATGCATCATTGCCATGCGGGACAGCTGTTTTTTTGCCTCTTTACGCACCGGCTTCGGCATTTTGATCTTTTTCAGTTTCTTTGCCAGTTCATCAATTTCCTGACTGTAATCATCGGTATCACCGAGTTCTTTCTGCAGGGCATGAATCTGTTCCCTGAGAAAATATTCCCGCTGGGACTTCGTCATTTCCTCTTTGGCGTCATTCTGGATCTTTGCCTGTACCGTAGAAACTTCCAGCTCTTTTGCAAGCAGTTCATTCACTAGTTTCAGCCGGGCGAGGGGATCAGTCTCCTCAAGAATTTTCTGGGATTCAACAATTTTTAATCGCAAATTTGACCCCACGAGATCAGCAAGTCTGCCGGGATCTTCGATATTATTAATGATCATCATAAGATCTGCAGACAAAATACCCCGTAAAGACATTATCTTTTCAGTCTGCTCCCTCACAGTTCGCATCAGGGCCTCAATCTCAACACTGATCTCAGTGGTTTCCTCTTCCTCAACAACCGCAACAGATACCTGGTAAAACGGCTCTGTTTTAACAAATTTCTTTATCCTGGCCTTGGACATAGCCTGTACAAGAACCTTCAGGCGACCGTCCGGCAGTTTAAGCGTACGCATCACCATGCAAACCATACCAACCTTGTATAGCTCATCTTCAGACGGATTATCCTTGGTCGCATCCTTCTGAGTGACAAGCATCAGCAGTTTGTTGCTGCCAAGAGCCTCATTCACCGCTTCCACCGAGCCCGGTCGACCAACAAAGAGAGGGATAATCATGTAGTTAAAAACAACGACATCCCTTACTGCCATCATCGGTAACACTTCAGGAATCTCCATATCTTCATTGTTGGAGAAATCGTCCATACCTATACTGAGTGAGTCATTAAATTCCACACAAACCTCCTGATAAGACTCCCTCTCAAAGCAACTGATTTTACAGCCCCTTTTTGGTAGTCTCCTCTCTTTTTCTATATATAGAACAGTAATTTATTTTCCTTATAAAAACCGGAGAAATTCTAAACATCCGGTCTGGTTAAGTCAAGACAGGTTTCACCTCCCTTGCACTTAAATGACATTTTTCTTGAACTCCCGGCTTTTTTCCCTCATACTGCCCACCTGAAACAGAACTTCCCGCATCACAAGCAAGAGAGTGTCTGTCCAGAAATGAGATAACATCGCTTCAAAAAAATATAATTCCGGAGAGTTGCAATGCTTACAACACAATCATTTTTTGACCTGTCAGACTGTCCTGACAGTGATCTTTTTTCAAAAGACGAGTACGTCTGGACTCCTCTCAATAACCTTGCTGAGTATCTCGACAGCCAGAGCTTCGACCTCTTCGATGATCAGCTGGTAAGGGATGGAGTCCCCCTCAGTGAACATATTGTCATACATAAAGGAAAAACTTTATCTGGTGATAATTGCGATATTTTATTTGGAAACACAACCCAGAACGAATTGCAGGTAATTAAGAATGGTGAAAGGATGGAAGGCGCCTCCGTAATAATGGCGGGAGCAGTCCTTACCGGTAACCGGATCGGTGTTGGCAAAGGGGTTCTTATTGAGTGCGGCGCCATGATAAAGTCACCGGCGAAAATTGGAGACTGCTGCGAAATACGGCAGGGAGCCTATCTGCGGGGCTATGTACTGGCAGGAAAACGATGTGTTCTGGGCCATACAACGGAAATCAAACACTCTATACTCCTGAATGACGCCAAGGCGGGCCATTTTTCCTACCTGGGAGACTCAATTCTCGGCAACAGTACCAACCTCGGTGCCGGTACCAAATTTGCAAATCTTCGCTTTCTCCCCGGTAATCTGACGATTTTTTTCAATGGGGAACGCATCGATACCGGCAGAAGGAAATTTGGCGCAATTTTAGGTGATGAGGCCCAGACCGGATGCAATTCAGTTACCAACCCCGGAACCATTCTTGGTAAAGGGGCCGTTTTAATGCCAAACGGAACCGCCCGCGGGGGCTACCACTCTGATAGAAGTGTACTCCGGTAGAGTGCAGTAATTTAATGAAAAATGAAAAAATCTTAAGCTATATTCAATTTCCGCTGCGACTGTCCCCTTTGTCTGTTAATACTTTCTACAAAAGGCTCCTCCAGCAGAGGCGTGGAGGAATGACCAGCCTTGAGTATTACCTCAACTATGATTTTTTTTGACCATCCATAAAATCAGTGCCTTACTCCAGAACTTCTGTAAGAAAAAATAGGTAAGCGAAGACTCCGAGAAATTGAGAAGTGTATTTGAAATTATGTGTCTATGATATAGCACCATGGTACTTATCCAGTCATACTAAAAACTTTCCGGTTTGTCGGATTAGATAATAGTGGTCTGAAGTATGGGCTGGATCACCTCTCCCCTGGCCCAGTTTCCACCGGCGACAGCTGTGGCGATCTGCTCCATGCCATCAACCTCTCCAATGAATATCACCACATTCATATGTTTAATATCGGCTGGATTTCTTTCCCATGGATCAAGGGTCCAGTCTCCCAGAACAAAACTGAACAGAGAAACAGCCCCGTCTGCACGCACAAACCCTTTGGCCCGAATTATGGAATCAGGAAGCCTCTCTACCATATCCTTAATCTCAGCAAGATTTTCTCCATTCCATTTATATGTGACAGAGGCAAGCTGATCTGGTGGGGCTGTTTGAAGATCCGGTTGAGCCAGAAGATCGGTTAAAAAAAGATCAAGCTCCTTGGAAGTTAATGTGGAAGAAACAGGGAGATGCTGCTCCCCCGTCCCAACAGCACCGGAGTTCTCTGCATAAAAGGGAAATAATTCCAGAGGAATATCAGAAAACGTCGTTTCAAAAAAACGGGGATTGGGGTGATAGTTACGAACAAGCTGTTTGATTTTCTCGACCACTTCCTCTGCCACAAGATCAGTTTTGTTAATAATAAAAACTGTGGAGGTTTCCAGCTGTTTCTCGACTGAGGCAAAAATCTCAAAGGCATCGAGGAAATGGGCAGCATCAATAATGCAGAATTGATCCTTAAAATCAAAGCGATCGTTAAAAATCGGCAATTTGAGGTCACGTTTCAAATCAGACGGGTTTGCAACCCCTGTAGACTCTATTATCAGAAGATCCGGCTGAATAATAGTATTTAATTCATATAATCCCTTGATAAAATCAGTCTTGACACAGACACAGAAAATTGATCCTCTGCTTATTTCCATTATATCGATATCATCCCCTTCAACCAGAGTACCATCGACACCTATCTCACCAAATTCATTCATCAAAATGGTAAGTCTCCGGTCTTTTGGAAAGTGGTGGACAAGTCGGTTTAAAAAGGTTGTTTTACCGCTGCCTAGAAAGCCGGTGATAAGGAGAACTGCGGTGCTTCCATCCATATTGTTGTCCTGGTTTTTCTATCAGCCGGTAGTCTGTAAAGAAATCAACCGATTTTTGTTTTAAGACCTGACCCTGCCTTTTCAAGGTTTTCCTGCAGCCTGTCAAAGTCAAATCCCCTGTCCCGCAATAATGCAAGAGATTCTACCAGAGAAGCCGGCGCCCGCTTTTTCATGGCATCAATCAGTTCCTCATACTGAGGAATAATACTTTCAAAAACAAGGTCACCTTCGATACAGATTGATGGCAGAACCTTGCCCTTTAATTCCATAAATTTACCAACTCCCTCCTTGGTTTTAATGGACCACTCGCTATATTCAATCATCTCCTGCACTTCGTCAGGCAGGGCAGCAATGGATTCCATCATATAACCGCAGGCGGCGCACTGCACACTGTCCAGTGTCAGCACATCTATTCTGATTTTTTCAGCCACTATGGTTTCCTCCTTGCTTCTCTGTTCCTACCATGACTCAGGGTAACCGGTATAATACGTTTCAAACCATTCCTTTGCCGCGAGAACCTGTTCTATATGTTCCACCGGAACATCGTAAGGCATGTCTCAGCCGGGGGCAAAGGTGAACCCTATGTTGCCACCTGCCGCAAGACTGACGATGGCATCCTCTCTCGGGGATAGCAACCCCAGACTGAGGGCAAGAGTCAGCTTGAGGTTGCCGCCGAAACCTTTACCATGCTTCATAGCCAGGTCACGGATAAAATTCATATTCATCTGTTCATCAATGGCAAATCCGTGGGTGTCAAGGGCACAGACATCCTCCATCACCTTGGTCGCATTACCGCAGACAAAAAAATCTGAAGTACAGCCAGCGTCATTTATCACTTTTATTGCGTCTTTCACATATGGGGATACATACTCCCTGAACGTCTCAGGTTTGATCTGCGAGGAGACAGGATCGATAATAGCAACAATCTCGCATCCCATTTCCACGTAAAACCCGGCAGCAACAGCTCCAACCCTGCCGGCAAAATCAACCACTTCGTGAGCAAAATCCCTGTTCCTGTAGACATCGGTAAAAATACGTACACCGGCCAGATGAGACGCCAGGGTAAGAGGACCGCAGATACCGCCTATCAGAGCGCAGTCAAGCTCATCAAGCTGTGGTTTGGCGATCCTTGCTGCCTCAAAGAGAAGCGGCCAGCGACCCATATCTTTTGTGGGCAGAGAAAGTCCCGCTTCTTCCGGAGTTTTTCCGGAACAGGGGTGGGTCGTCACAGACGGCACATTATCAGGCCACCATTTTAATTCGCAACCGAGAGAATGAGCTTCAACAGAAAGATCAAACACCAGAGGAATGCCATCAGCTTTATATCGTTTTGCTGTCTCCACAAGACCCTTTGCCAGAATTTTCGGATCCTGCAGATATTTGTCAGCCGGCTCATTAATCAGAAATGCACAATGGACACCGGCATAGGGCACCCATGGTACTCCTTCCGTTCTTTTTCCACGCACAGCATCAATAAGTTTTTGTTTAGCCATTTACTACCCCTCTCCATAGTGTTCTTTCAGTATTACTCCATCAAATTTTCGGCCAGCCTTAATTATCCGCCCCATCCTCTTCAAGATAGGGAAATTCATCTTTCATATGAGGGAACTGAGTGGCCGCCACCAGCTCATCCTGAAAATTTTCTTCCATAGTCAACTCTATATAGGTTACCCGCCGCCACAACTTATCAGCTTCCACCCGTTTTTCCCGGTTCAAAAGAGCTGCACGGCAGCCATCTCCGGCAGCATTCCCCACACTGCTCACCGCGTCAAGAGGACAATCCGGAATCAAGCCGATCACTCTTGCCAGATGCCGGTCTACATGGGTTCCAAAAGCTCCGGCAATCTTGATGCTGTCCAGGCTGGTGATCCCCATATGGCGCATCATAAG
The DNA here is from genome assembly GCA_019306075.1 of Deltaproteobacteria bacterium. Taxonomy (GTDB): domain Bacteria; phylum Desulfobacterota; class Desulfobulbia; order Desulfobulbales; family Desulfocapsaceae; genus Desulfomarina. The sequence continues at coordinate 8,501 of JAFDME010000099.1, forward strand.
TTTACAGCCAGTATAGATGGAAGCCTTTGCCATCTGGATCTGGCGAATATCCTTCTGATTAATAACTATATCTGCACCAATAGACGTTTCTTCAGCCCAGGCAAGGACAAATTCGGCGAACCCGCTCTGATCATTCTTGCGAAAACGGTCTGATTCGCGGCCCTTCGGGCTGAAGGCCCCGCTTTTGGCCACAATCCCTGCCAGAACCAGCTCTGCCACCACATCGAGAATACCGGAACCGCAGATCCCCCTGGTTTTCATCTCCTCCGGCGCGGAGTAACTTTTCCATGCATTTCGGCCGATGACCTTATAATCGACCTCATGGGTAACCGGATCTACTTTAACCCTCTCTATGGCACCGGGAGCTGCCCTCATTCCAAACTCTATCTGCGCACCTTCAAGGGCGGGGCCGGTGGCACATGATGAACAGATCAGTTTTTCACTGTTTCCCATAACCAGCTCACCATTAGTGCCTATATCTATGATCAGCTGAACCTGTTTCTGCAGATGGGGGATTTCTGCCAGCATCACTCCCACAGTGTCTCCACCCACATAACCGGCGATACTGGGTAAAAAGAAAACATTGGCACCGGGATGAACGTCAATTCCAAGATCCCTGCACTTCAAATTAAGACTGTGATGAATTGCAGGTGTAAAGGGGATAGAACCAAGAGGTTCAGGATCGAGCTGGAGCAGAATGTGATTCATCGCCGTATTGGAGCAGATCGCCACATCAACAATATCCTCACCATTAATTACCGATTCATTTTCCAGCGCCTCATCACCACCACTTTCTTTCCCGGCAGCCATGTCAATCAGTCCGTTAACAGCTTCAATTATCTCCCTGCTCATCCTGGCCAGTCCGCCCGGATTCCCCATATGATAGGAGATCCGGGAGACCACATCTTCCCCGTATTTAACCTGGGGGTTCATCATGGAAAGAGTATTGACAACTTGCCCGGTTGCAAGATCACACAGGTAACCGGCGATGGTTGTTGTACCGATGTCAATGGCGAGACCATAGCTGCTGCATTCCCTGCCCGGCCGGACACGGATGATCTCTTTATCCATCCAGACACTTACGGTTATTTCCCAGTCTCCGGAACGTAAAGATCCGGCGAGCGATCTCAGCGCGTAAATATCTATAGTAAGAGAAGACAGACCATATTCCGCTTCCAGTGATTTGCAGACCCTTTCAAAATCAGCCATTCCTTCTTCAAGAGTTGGAGGGTCCAGTCTGACTGTGTACTGTTTCACTCCCGGATCAAGCTTTATATCAATATCTCGCGCCGCTTTGCTGACAACCTGCTTGCCGGCCCTGGATGATTCCGGCACGTAAATCAGAAGATCTCCCTGTACCTTTGCAATACATCCAAGCCGATATCCCTGCCGTTTTTCTTCCACAGTCAAAAGAGTGCCTTCCGCATCCCCCCGGGGACCCGCATTTTCAGCGATAGAATGAACACCAAATTTTTCAAAAACTCCACTTTCAATGCGAACCCTGCATTTACCGCATACCTGATGCTCACCACAGGGAGCCTCTATATCAACTCCGAGCAGCCGGGATGCTTCAACGAGAGTGATACCGACAGGAACTCTCCCTCTCCTGCCGGAAGGTTGAAAAATAACCATTGCTGTATGCTGTTCCATCCCCATAACACTCCTCTATCTATAAATCGGCCGCTCAGTCACTCTGTCGCAGAAAATCCATTTTTCAGTAATTATTATAACCGGGACATCCAAACCGCCCATTCGGAACTATTTCCAGCTTATGTAA
>JAFDME010000100.1 GCA_019306075.1 Deltaproteobacteria bacterium
CAGGTTTTTTTTTGCAATAACCTGATGGGAAACCTCGTCATAATTTTCCACCCGTCCGGTCAGATAATCATCCTCCGGAATCAATTCCCAGGCTAAATCCCCATTACCGTCGCAGGCGTATAAAAGCGCCTCAACTATGGCCGCACCCACATTATGCCCGGTTGCCTCACTGACATACACGGCCCCGCATAGACACCGGCCCACCGGGAACTCATGCATCTTTCTCTCAGCACTGTCTGTCGCCCTGCCCACTTTCTGGCCACAAAACGGACACCAGGGGGAAGTTGTGATTGACTCTTTAGCCATCAGTTTTGCTCATTGTCTGAAAAATCCAACCTGCTTATGCCAGTTTTTCCTGAAGACTGGAAACAAAATTTGGATCAACGGAATAGCCAAGTTCCCTGGCTTTGTCCAGATGTCTCTTCGCCTCTGAGAATTTTTCGCTGAGATATAATGCTACAGCCATGTTGTTGTGACCAAGAGGTGAGTCAGGCTCAATTTCAAGTGCCTTTCCGGCCGCGGTAACAGCCCGGTCATCCTCTCCCTTCATGGTCAGCACAGAGGTGAGATTCATCCAGGCATTGGCCAGTTTGGGATCAAACTGGATCGCCTTTTCATAGGACTCTATCGCCCTATCCAGCTCATTGCGCTGCTGCCATATTAAACCAAGATTAGCATATGCCTGGGCGCTCTCCGGCTGCACGGCAACAGCCTTTTCATTCAGTTCCAGGGCCTTCTCAAGGTTACCCTGACCAAAATATATCGCTCCCAGGTTAATCAGGCTCTCAATGCCCAATTCATCTATTTCAACCGCCTTTTCCAGGGATTTGATAGCATCTTCAACCCGCCCGGCCTTCAGATAAACAAGGCCAAGATGGTGAAAAGCCATAACAGAGTTTGGATGCTCTTTGCATTTTTTTTCAAGTTCTCCGATTACCTTCGGTAAATCCTCCTGCAGCTCTTCAGACATAACTTCCCTCTATTTTGTACCGGATTCAACCAGGATTAATCCGGTTCTCTTTCAGTCTCATGGATATTTTATAAGCAGACATATTCCTGCACGTTCAAGCATCTTCTTAAACAGATCAGCCGGACACCTTTTAGGCGCCTACAATATAGACACCCTTACCTTTCTTGCAAGAAGAAAAACAGCAACCGGAGCAGTTACTGATTAAACGGCTTTGAACAGGACGCCGTAAGCTCATCCTTAAAGTTTGCCAGAACCTGTTTTGCTCGTAAAACATCCCTGTTTATCTGCGCCGACAACTCTTCCACACCTGAAAATTTCCTTTCGCTACGTAAAAATTTCAGGAGATTTATATTAATTGGTCTGCCGTAAATATCTTTGTTAAAATCAAAAATATGGGTTTCCGCCACCAGCTGTTCTTCACCAAAAGTGGGATTATAGCCGATATTCAGAACCCCTCCGTAACATTTACCATCACAGATAACCTGGGTAACATAGACTCCGATCTTTGGTATCAGGTCTTCCTCGTCCAGTTTCAGATTGGCTGTAGGAAAACCGATCTCCCTGCCGCCCCGCTGCTTGCCGACCTGCACAGTCCCACGAATCTGATAATAGCGCCCGAGAAGCTCCCTGGCATCCACCATCCTCCCCTCAACCACAAGCTGCCTGATTTTGGACGAACTCACCAGCTGGTCCCTTTCGTAATAGGGTTCTATCACCGTCACCGGAAAGCCAAATAATTCTCCCTGTTTTTTCAGAAAATCTATGTTGCCGCTCCTCCCCTTGCCAAAGGCATAATCATAACCGACAATCAACTCCTCCAGACCAATCCTTCCAACCAGCAGATCTGCAACAAAAGAATCCGCTGTAGTTCCGGCAAACTCCCTGGTAAAGGGAATAATCAAAAGTATATCAATTCCTGCCAGTTCAATGAGTTCAATCTTTTGTTCGCAAGTGGAAATAAGTTTAATCCCTCCGGGAAGCAGTACCTGTAAAGGGTGAGGGTCAAAAGTTATAGCCACACTTGTCCCCTTTCTCTTTTTCGCATTGCTCACTACTCCGGCAAAAAGCTGCTGATGGCCGCAGTGAACGCCATCAAAATTGCCTATTGTTACACATGGTTTCAACAAGGGCCCTTGAATCTCTTCAATATTTCTATAAATTTTCATAAATGAAACGGAGTTTATTTTTTTCTTTACCGGGTCAAGAAAACCTTGACAAAAACCGGTTCAACGTTCATATTCTAGCGCACTTGCCGAAGTGGCGGAATTGGTAGACGCGCTAGGTTCAGGGTCTAGTGGGGGTATCCTCGTGGGAGTTCGAGTCTCCCCTTCGGCACCAGTAATAAAAGCTGTAACCCCTTATTGTTTTTTGTGAACACGGCTGAAGGATGGTTAAGGGCTTCCATCTTACTCCTTTACCTTTCCTCTAACCCGACAAGTTAAACACTTTTCCCGATCCTTCACCAATTAATAATAGAGAAATAAGGGCAGACCCCTCTTGTACCTGCAGATATTTCCTTGACTTTATCGAGCAACCCAGCTTTACTATTACACAACAGCCTTGGAAAGGTATATAAAACACTGTATCATTCTTAAAAGACTATTTTGAGTACGTTATGGATATCCATTCAATGACAGATATAGCGATCGGAGCTGAGATCGGCGCCCGCATTAAGGCACTGCGCCTGCGCAGGAACCTGACCCAACAGCATTTAGCAAATGCGGCAGCTGTCTCTCTCAATGTAATAAAAGGGTTGGAGGCCGGCAGAGGTAAACTCTCTTCTCTTATAGCAGTTCTGCGGGAACTTGAGGCCCTGGATGGTTTGGAACAGTTTATCACAATACCGGAGATCAGCCCGTTGCAACTGGCCAGACAACAGGGGAAAAAACGCCAGCGAGCCTCCGGCAACCGGGGTAAAAAAGAGACCATGGAGACAACTGAGTGGTAGAAAAGGTTGATACTGCCATAGTCAGACTATGGGATGAGAATGTCGGAGCAGTCTCCTGGCTTAACGATCGCGACTTCGCACTCTTCGAATACGAGCCGGATTTCCTGAAAAAAGGATTGGATCTTTCTCCCATCCACATGGGGCTTGCCGCAGTCGGACAAGGCGATCCCGTCTTTTCCTTTCCCGGCCTGAATCGTGACACTTTCCTTGGTCTTCCCGGCCTGCTGGCAGATTCTTTACCTGATAAATTCGGCAACGCAGTCATTGATGCCTGGCTGGCACGTAATGGCCGCAGCAGCATGGATTTCAGCCCGGTAGAAAGGTTATGTTATACCGGCAGGAGAGGAATGGGGGCCCTTGAGTTCGCCCCCCCTGTCCAGCCGGAACTCGACAAGCCTGTAGCGCTGGAGATAGCCGAACTGACACATCTGGCTCAACAGATAACACATAAACGTTCTTCTCTGGATGTCACTCTTGACGACAGCAGCAGACATAATAATGAAGCCCTGACAGATATCCTGAGAGTCGGTACTTCTGCAGGTGGTGCCAGGCCAAAGGCTATTATCGCCATGGATGATAATGACCATGTCATCTCCGGCCAGGCAGATGTTCCGGCAGGATATGATCACTGGATTTTAAAGTTTGATGGTGTCAGCGACCTCGAGCTTGGAGAGCCTGAAGGTTACGGCCGTATCGAATATGGTTATTACCTGATGGCTGAAGCCGCGGGCATAAAAATGACCCGATGCCGACTGCTTGAAGAGCATGGCCGGGCCCATTTTTTAACCAGACGTTTTGACAGGCAGGGTGGAAAAAAGATACATATGCAGTCGTTATGCGGTCTGGCTCATTATGACTTTAACATGGCCGGTGGTTATGGCTATGAGCAGGCTTTTGCAGTAATGAGAACACTACGGCTCAGCAGGGCCCAGGCGATACAGCAATACCGGCGTATGATCTTTAATGTAATAGCCCGCAACCAGGATGACCATACAAAAAATATCGCTTTCCTTATGGATCAGAACGGCAAATGGCATCTCTCCCCCGCCTTCGATGTAACCTATTCTCATAATCCGGCAGGAAAATGGACCAACCGGCACCAGATGAGCATCAACGGTAAACGGGCGCATTTTGCATTGGCTGACCTTCTGGCCGTAGGTGATAATATCGCCCTGCCAAGACCGGGAGAAATAATTCGTGAAATTACAGATGTTGTAAACAGCTGGCCCGTGTTTGCCAGAGAAGCCGGAATAAAGCAACAGAGGATTTCAGAACTTGCCCGCTATCATCGACTTGACCTGCAGTAAACGTACTATTGCGAGCATTATTTTTTGAAAATAACGAGGAGTTTGTCACAGACAGGGGCTCAGGCTTTCATAATTTGATATTAAATTGTTCAAGAATGGAAGAACAGGGTTGATATGCCACATCTGCCTGCCGGAATTTAATTGTCAATCGTTTGATGCCGATGCTCAACAATTTACCGAGTGATATGAGCCACCTCTGTTGTATAATGAAAAATCTCAACAAATTTCATTTCAATGAACAGGAGGCAGCTCATGGAAGAATTTATAAAAAGATTTTCTGGTCTGGTCAAGGGAACTATGAATTAAGCGGTCAGATAGCTGACAAAGGCTGACGCAACAGGTGAAAGATCTCTGTTCTTTCGCTGGATTAAATAGAAAGGGCGATACATGTCATAACCTTTTAAAGAAACTGTTGTCAGCCTGCCGCAATCAACGTCGTCCCGGACCGCTCGTTTTGAAAGGGTCGATATACCGATACCGGCCTTGATGGCCTCTTTGACTGCTGCAGTGGTGCCGATTTCCGCAACTACATCAAGATCATTTTCCTTCAGCCCCTCTCTCTCCAGTATCTTTGAGAAAACCTTTCGCGTACCGGACTCAGGTTCCCGCAAAATAAACGGCAAACTCATCACATCACGAAGAGTAATTTCTTTGCAGCCGGCTAAAGGATGATCCGGATAAAGGGCGAGGGTCAGTTCATCGGAAAACATCTCCACCCAGGCCAGTTTTTTCTCCTCCCATCTGGCTCCGACAAATCCAAGTTCAAGCTGACCGTCAAGGACTTCCCCGGCAATGATCTTCGAACCGGTGATACGAAGGACAGCCCTGATCGATGGATGCTCATCACGAAATTGACTGATCAACTCCGGCAGAATATAGGTTCCGGGGATTGTGCCGCATCCAACCTTGATTTGCCCTGCCAGTTTACCGCCATACTGTTTAATGGCCTGTAAAGCCTCCTGCCGTATCTGGAGTATTTTGGAGGCATAGCCATAGAGGATTTTACCAACCGGGGTTGTTTCAACCTCCCTGTCCAGCCGGTTGATAAGTTTCTCTCCGAGTTCATTTTCCAGGTTGCGTATATGCCCGCTGACCGTCGGCTGGGACAGCAAAACTGCCTCTGCAGCCCTGGTGAAGCTTTTCAGTTCTACAACCTTACAAAACGCTTCAAGTTTTCTGATTTCCATAATTTATTTCCCCGCATGTCTATTCTATTGGCCGATAATGAGCACATTATACATAGGAATTACCTATTTGACATATCAATATTTCAAATATATGGTGCTGGTCGATGTTAGTACAGCAAAAAAGATAGAAAAGATAATGCGGTCATGAAACTCACTGACTGATTCAAACCAAATACAATTCCGGAGTACAGTTGATGAAAATGCTATTAGGTCTTACTGCAGTGCTTGCCTGTCTGCTCCTGCCTTCAATAGTTCTGGCAGACAGTGAGGCCAGTGGAACCATTACCATGGAATTTGATCTCTCAGATCATGGAGCAGATAAGGAAGCACAGCTCTGGATCCCTTATCCCATTTCTGATCGTGATCAATTTATCAGCAATATCAGTGTAAATGGTGACTTTACCGAATCTGCAGTTTACTCCGACAGAAAATACTCCACCCCCATCCTTTATGCCCGCTGGAAGAAAGGGGCAACAGGCCGAAAACTGACATTATCTTTTCATGTTGTTCGCCAGGAGGTCAAGCGCAGAGACTTCCCTGCCCTTGAACCGGCATGGGATCCTGCTGATTACAAATTGTATCTTACCGGAACCAATCTCGGACCGATTGACGGTCAGGTCAAGATATTGGCCGATCAGATTACAAGAGGGAAAACAACCATCCTGGAAAAGGCAAAAGCGATTTATGACTGGACCTGCAAGAACATGTATCGTGACCCGAAGACCAGAGGCTGCGGCCCTGGAGATGTCTGCTCTCTTTTAAAAAATCCGGGCGGAAAATGTACAGACATTCATTCTGTTTTCGTTTCCCTCTGCCGTGCAGCAGGAGTACCCGCCAGGGAAATATTCGGTATTCGGCTGGGGAAAAAGCCCACGGAGGAGATTACAGGGTGGCAGCACTGCTGGGCGGAGTTCTATCTGCCCGGATATGACTGGGTTCCTGTAGATCCAGCAGATGTGCGCAAGAAAATGCTTAAAGAAAATCTCAAAAATGAAGACGCAGAAACCGAACAATTAAGAGAGTATTTCTGGGGAGGCTGGGACCAGTATAGAGTGAAACTTGCCATGGGCCGTGACATTGTCCTTAATCCGGCGCAACATGGTCAACCTGTAAATACCTTTGGCTATCCGTATGCAGAAATCGGCGACAGCCCCCTTGACTGGCTGGATCCGACCGCCTTTAAATACAAATTTACTTACCGCCGGTAAAGGAAAAAGGGAATTACCACTTCATCTTTAGCTTTCTCTGATGTGTTGCGCAGTCACGAAGATACAAATTAATCAGGGTTTGATAAGGAATACCTGTTTCTTCTGCCATACCCTTAAAATAGGTCACAATATCTCGATCCAGTCGCATCGTTATCGGCTGCTTTAAATGTTTGACAAAAGGGTTCTTTCGACCCTTCATTCTGGAAAAATCATAATGTTCTCTCATTGTTACCTCTCCCAATATGCTCGCTCCTCGTCTTTGTCTGCTTTTCTCGCCGAGATAATACGAACTACAGTTTCGCTTTCTCGAAAACAATGGCAAACGACGAGAACCTGTGGTTTTAAACTGAGCCCAAGTAAGATAAAACGATCTTCCTGGTCCGAATGGTCAGGATCGTAAAATTGAATAGCACTGTCGTCGTAAAAGACAGTTCGCGCATCCTCGAAGGAGACCTCATGCTTTTTACGTTCATTATTTCTTTTCTTTTATCCCACTCAGACTTGATTTCTTCCATATGTACATTGTACTTATAAATATGAAAATAGCAAGATGTACGCAACAATCGGGGACACAATTAAGAGGGTAGAGGTTCAGATGGAAGGGGTTGTCCGGAATATCGGTGCGTTCAGTAGATTCCTGGAGGCAGTCAGTTTTTCTCATGGCAGTACTTTAAATGTCTCCGAAGTTGCAAGAGAATGTCAGGTTAAACGAAAAACGGTAGATAATTATCTGACTGTCCTTGATGACTTGCTGCTCTCTTTCCGTGTGCCTGTTTTTTCCAGGCGCGCCAAACGACATCTTATTTCTCATCCTAAATTTTATTATTTTGACAGCTGTGTATTCCGATCCTTACGGCCAGCCTATACAAAGGAATGAAGTTGGGACTCTCTAAGGGGTACGAAAAAAATGTCTCTTCGTAGAGACTTTTAATTGGATTGAAGATACATTGATCAGTAACTGGTTCCACCGACATGTGGCCTTTAGAACTGGACTTGGACGATCTGGTCTCAATAATATACTGATAACGTACGGATAATAAAAAGGTTTAAGAATGCCAAACGTATTAACAAAAAACGAAATCGAAACCATTTATCAATCTGCAGAAGATATTTTATCAACCGTGGGTATCGAATTTGAGATGGAAAGTACTCTAACGCTTTTCAAAGAAAAAGGGGCCAGGGTGGAGGGAAAACGGGTCTTTATTTCTCCTGAAATTTTGGCCAAAACCCTCAAACTGATGCCCGAGTACAAATACGAAGTCACCCATACAAAACGACTGGCCGGGGTTTCACCTTTCGGTAATTCTCCCATGCTTCTAAATGATTTAACAGGAAAAATACGACGGGGTACTGTAGAAGATGCCGTTAAAATGTATCAACTGGGAGAAACCTGCGAGATTTATGAAGCAGCCAATCCGGGGGTTGTAGATCCTGAGGGGAATGACTGTGAAGATCAGTATCTTTCTCAGATCGCGATGCTTCTGAAATACTCCGACAAATACCCGAGCCTTGGACTGCGTGCCACGAAATCCAACACGAAGAATGGTGATGTTTACACCAGTGCAAAAAAAGCAATACAGCTGATCAAAGAAATAAAAGGAGAAAGCGCCGGTCCGGTAATGGGACAGGGCATTTGCCCCAATGCTCCTTTGGCCTATGATGAAGAAAGCCTGATCAACCTTACTGTTCTTGTGGAAGAAGAGCAGGATGTGACCCTTATCCCATGTACCCTGTCTTTTATGACCGGTCCTGAAAGCCTTATGGGAGTAGTTATCCATGATTTTGCAATCTGCCTGGCCGGGGTGATTTATGTTCAGCTTCTCAAACCGGGCACGCCGGTGGCGTTCAGCAATTCTTCCACAATGACCGATATGAAGACAATGCAACCGGCATATGCAAGCCCGGAGTATCTGTATGTCCAGATCATGTTTTATGAAACCTGTCTGTATTTCGGGATGAACTGCGTATTGTGCGGATGCATGGCCGACGGCACTAAAAATGACTACCAGAGCGGATTTGAAACCTGCCTGACCTCCCTGGCCCCGTATTTTATGACAGAGGTGGAGGAAATCTGGTGTTATCCAGGCCATATGGCAGCATTTGCCGGTGGCAGTTTCCGTAAAATGATCTTTGACGAAGAATTGATGATCTATTGTAACCGTACCCTTCAAGGCCTTGACCTTTCATTTGATCCCAATCTGAAGGAGAAACTGATCAAATCTGTTGATACCAGAAGCTTTCTTACCATCGGTGATGTTGGTATATACAGAAGAGAACAGCGGGTCACCCCTGTCTTTGACAAAAAAGGCATAAATCAGGCCGCGTCTGGCTCGGACAATCAAAGTTATACAAATGCCGACAAGATCATAGAAAAAAGATTGGCCTCATATGTGCTGCCCGAGCGGACAGAAAAACAAAAGGCTCTGCTGCAAAATTATCTTCCCGTACAATGCAGATATTAAGGATGAATAAAATTCCAGCAGCTTAAAAGAGCCAGGAGAGCTGCTTTTCACTACTCTTATCGTTTAATTAAGAAAGATTGGCAGAGATCAGCCAACAGCAGAGGCTGCAGCAGGGTGTCAGTAAAGGCAAACCTCTGCGATCACCTGAACAGCTCAACCAGTTGCCTGCGATCCAGCTGTTTGATGATACCGGCCTCATCCTCATTGATAATTGAGGAGGCAAGTTCCTCTTTTCTGCTGATGATGGCGTGTATTTTCTCCTCCAGGGTGCCTTTCGTGATCAGACGAAAAAGCTGTACCACATCTTTTTGTCCCATTCGATGCACCCTGGCAGTTGCCTGCTCTTCTTTTGCCGGATTCCACCAGCGATCATAATGGATAACAACCTGACCCGCCAGGAGGTCAATGCCGGTGCCGCCAGCCAGCAGACTGGAGCAGAAGACCATACAATCCTTTTCCCTGGTAAATTTGTTGATCATCTTCTGTCGCCCGGCAACAGTCATACGTCCCCTGAGTGTTGCATAATTAATACCTGCACTGCCTAAGTAGTGCTCCATAATGTCAAGCATCCCCGTATACTGGCTGAAAACAACTACCTTTCGATCATTTCCCAGGCTTTCATCAAGCAGTTCAAGAAAGAGGTCCCATTTTCCACTCTTATATTTATCGGGATCACTCTCTTTTTCCACCAGAGATGGATGGTTGCATATCTGTTTTAAGCGGGTGATAAGTGTCAGTATATTAAAAAAATTTACTCCCTCCCTTCCAGCCTCCAGTTCCTCGAGAAAGAGCTGCTGCTCATCAATCGCCTGCCGATAAAGCCTGATCTGGTCCTCACTCAGTTCACAGACCCGATCGTCCTCGATCAACCCGGGCAGCTCGGTTAACACCTGTTTCCGTGAGCGCCGAAGAATAAAGGGCTGAATAAGCCGGGAGAGGTTATTTTTCTGCTGCTCATCGTGATCTTCCGCGATCGGCACGACAAAGGTATTCCTGAATTGACTCAGAGTTCCGAATATCCCGGGGAGACAGATATTGAAAAGAGCGTAAAGATCCATAAGTGAATTTTCAATCGGAGTACCGGACAAGCCGATTTTCACACGGGACTGCAGGGAGTCCACTGCCTTGTGAATCCCCGTCTTGCGATTTTTCAGATTTTGTATTTCATCAAGCAGGATAACCTCAAAAGACATCTCCGCCAGCTGCTCCCGGTCAGAGCGAACAACCCCGTAAGTGGTAAGGATAAGCCCGGACTGTGCGGCCCTGCGGAGATCCCGCCCCTGACCATAATAAAAACAGTATGCCATTTCCGGATAGAAACGATCGATCTTATCCCGCCAGTGCAGAAGTACAGATGCGGGGCAGACAACAAGCATAACATGCTCTTTTTTTCTCCTCCCTACCATCTCCAGGAGAGCCAGTCCCTGATGGGTTTTACCCAGTCCCATATCATCTGCCAGAATACCACCAAGACCCAGATCATAAAGTGTGTGAAGCCAGCTGAGGCCGTTTTTCTGATAACTGCGAAGATAAGAAGGAACATTTGCAAGTTCTGCCGTGTCTCTCCAGCTTTCTCCGTCGAGAAGAATTTCAAGACGGCGCTGAAATGAGTTATCCCTGAGCCGGCTCTGGACATCTTCAATTATTGAGACAAGAGAGATAAACTCACCGGGTCGAAGACGCACGCCCCTGTGCCCCCTGCTGTCTGTCCATTCCCGTTTTTCAGCCAGATCGTGAAACCATGAGAGAGGAGTATCTTTAAGCTGCAGGGCGTTTGATCCGGAGTAGAGGGCATTTCTTTTTTCCTCTCTTTTTTCAAGCAGCTCCTGCAGGGATATCGAACCTTCACCCAGCCCATAATCGCAGGAGATATAGTACCAGTCCTGATCTTCACGAAATTCATGAATAATTAAAGAATCGGGAAGAGATTTAACCTGTAATTCCAGTATCTTTCGGTCAACCTGATTGTCCGGATGCGTGAGGGCAGACCTGTTTTCTTTTAAAAAATCCTCAAGTTCGCTGTCACTGACAACAAACGATGAATCCTGTTCAAGGAAATCAAGGAGAGGATTGGCAGCCTGCTTTTTACCGGGTCTGATTATCTTCCCTTTCGGATCATGTTTTTTCAGGGGAAGAAAACCTTCTCTGGGGAAAAAATAGCTGCTGCCGAATTTTCTGTCTGAGATATCAGATAGAAGGCTGGCTTGCTGGTCGTCTCGCCATATCAACGGGTTTACAACTATATTCCCACCCCTGTCCATACTGACCCCGTATCCCTGCCTGGCCGGTTGAAGAGTGGAAAATGGAGATTTTTTCAGATCCAGCTTTGCAAGAATTTCCAGAGTGCGATGTCTGGGAAGATCAATTTTCAGCAGATCAGAGGTTTGACCATCCTGGAAACTCAGCTGAAAGAGACCGGTTGTCTTTTCGTACGAAAGAACCGGTTTTTCTTCAACGGCAAGACCAAAGAAGAGGGTACAGAGACGACTCCAGACAGAACTGTCACGCATATGGGCCCGACTGGGAGAACCTGCATCCATGAGCTCCCGCTCTGTTTTGCTCATGGAAATTTTCTGAGCAGTTTTATAGAGATTATCAGCGATCTCAGGTGTGGTTTTCAGACCAAACGGTTCCCAGGAAACAGCGGTGGATGCAGATATCCTCGCCTGGAACCCTCCTTCCGATGCGGCACGTTTAAAATAATTTTCCTCCCTGTCAAAACTATATTCAAGAGAGCCTTTTTCTCTCGACAGCCAGTCGTAAACAAAACCGGCAACCTTCCCCCACTGAGAATCTTTGAAAAGAAGCGGCATGGGAAAGAGAATTCCATCCGGTTTTCCAACAAGACTCAAAAGGGCGAGAGCCGCAATATGTTTGCACCGTTCAGTATGACGATAAGTGCCGCATAACGAGCAATGATCAGTTTTCAGAGTAAATCCCTGCCGGATGCTTTTCGTCTTTTCAAAAACGATAGTAAGAGCATACTCTTTGTGAAAAAGAGCCCCTGCCACGTGGCGATGAAAAAAGAAATGCGAAAGGGCTGTCTCACGGAGCAGAGTCAGCCCTTCTTCCAAAACGTCATCTGCAAACCAGGCGGCCAGACATGCAGAAACTGCCACAGGAAGATGAAGAGGAACCTGTTGTTTAAATTTAAAATTATACATCAGAGTTACAGGAAACAGACAGATTTGCCTGGAATTGCAGATTAACTGGAACCAATGGAAAACATGGACTCCAGATCATATTTTGAATATGCCTTAAAGGCAAGCATGGTATTGGTCTTTTCAACAGCCTCTATGGTTGCCAGATGATTTGTGACAAACTCAGAGAGGTCATCATTGGTCTTCACCCGTACAATTGCAATCAGGTCATA
>JAFDME010000101.1 GCA_019306075.1 Deltaproteobacteria bacterium
CCAGAAGTTTCTGGTGGGGATCGCCGATCTGACACTTCTCATTGCCCACAACATTGACCTGGCTCCACGGATCAATTCTTTGAAAGAAGGTGATACAATTGAATTTTATGGGGAATACGAATGGAACCCCAAGGGCGGCATTATCCACTGGACCCATCACGACCCGGGAAAACGCCACCCGGATGGATGGCTGAGATATAAAAACAGGATATATCAATAATGATGGCGTCGTAAAAAATCTGGAAGCGGAGATTTTCTGCCATGAAACACTATTGTCACAGTGAAACACCCATAGGCCAGCTGCTGCTCATCGGCAAAAACGGATTGCTTGAAAAGATCTATTTCCCGAAAGCCGCCGACCGGACTGTTATAGAAGATGAGTGGGAGCTGAATGAAGAACCCTTTGCAGACGTCCTCAACCAGCTGAAAGAATATTTTGCAGGTCGCCTGCAGGAGTTCAATGTGAAGATGCACCTGCAGGGAACTGATTTTCAGATCCGCGTATGGGAGGAATTGCAGCAGATCCCCTATGGCCGCACCGCAAGCTATGGAGAGATAGCAAAACGAATCGGCAATCCCAAGGCATGCAGAGCCGTGGGAGGAGCCAACCGAAAGAACCCTATCCCCATTATTATCCCCTGCCACCGTATAATTGGCAGCGACGGCTCCCTTACAGGTTTTGGGGGCGGGCTGGATCTGAAAAAAAACCTTCTCCAGCGGGAAACGCTTCTTTAAAAAGCTAGAACGGCGGCGGTGTTTTCGGTAATAAAAGATCAATCAAATATCTGCATCTGAGTGAAAAGATCTGACTGCCCTGCCAAATCCTCCAGGGATAGTTCCCGAGGACCAGAATGCTCTGCCCTGTTTATAATCTACAAACCAGTAACCACCAGGTTTTCGCTGGGCAGCGACAAAAATAAAGGGCTGTTCTTTTGAAAAAACCGGGTCCAGATAGACACCTTTTTCATTTTTCTCCGGCTCCATTAGAGACATCGCTTCCTCCATGGTGGGCAGCCGCCAGTCACTGCAGCCGGCAAAATTCTGCACGTTCAACTCAGCTATCCCCCTCTGCATTGTCCTGGCCGAGGCAATATCAAGCCCGCCCCGCTGCCACATAAGCGAAGTCTTTCTATCTATAAGAGTTGAGCTGTCCCCGCCGGCAATAAAGTCATTTTCAAACCGGCCCTGTGGATTGAGTTCCGCATCAAAAAAATTCCATTTTCCGATTATCCCGCCGATGTCATCGTCATTAATAATTGCAGGAGTGGCAGGAAGATGGACAAGATCCCCCGAGTATGGTCTGTCGGCTCCGCCAGGAAGAGTCGGCCCCATATCCTCTTCCCCTTCCTGATCAATACTGGGTATGACCAGACTCTGATCACCACCATCGAGCACATTCTCTATCAACCACGCCTTCACCTGATCATCAATGGCGTAACTTTTCTCAAATATGGATGAATGGCCCTGATCCTCAATGCATTTTCTGATGATTTCCTCGGGCACCTTAATTTCAGCCATAATTTTTGCGTGCTTTACCCCGCGTTCCATCAGACAAAGTTTTGGTTTAACACCCCAGTTATCCACAAAGAAATAATAGACCCGTTCATCATTATTTCTTACCCGCTCTCTGCCCCCCCAGGACTCAAAAGTACCAAAACTCAGATCAGGACTCATTTCCCAGTCGATGGAACTGATCACCTTCTCTCCCACTTGAACCTTATGGTGCATACCCATTATCTTCTCCCGCTTTAAAAGATGCTGCATTGCAAATCTTCTATCAGGTCATATAATTATTTTCTTATCTTCAGGCCTGGAGTAAATTTACACTGAGGCTGAACCGGTAAACTGACAACTCTCTCCAATTATAAGAATCAATACTACAATGTCGAGGTTAAAGGAGTCCAGATGAAAAAAAGAAGGTATCCGCTTCCCGCAGGCAAAACAGTTGAAGTACAGCCTTTTGCCATCGTCGTTCTCAAATCGGACAAACCGGACAGGCTGTGAAAACCATGAACATCCTTATTGTGGCAGACACAGTCACGGAAAAACTGCTGGATCAAAACAAAGGGGGGCCTTTTCTTCAAGACATCAGCCTTATTTTATCATGCGGAGACCTCCCTCCTGAATACCTCAGCAGTTTAACCTTCAGATATGATGTGCCGCTGCTGTTTATTCTTGGCAACCATGATTTGCGCTATACCAGTTCCCCACCCGCCGCCTGCAGAAACATCCACCAGCAGCTTGTTTCCTTTGACAATTTGAAGATTGTCGGTTTTTCAGGCAGCAGATGGTATAATGGTGGAGTTAATCAATATACAGAAAGCCAGATGAGCCGGTTCATCGCAAAAATGCGCTTCACCCTGTGGCGAAACGGTACACCTGACCTGATCCTCAGCCATGCACCTCCCCGGCATATAAATGATGCGGAGGATCTCTGCCACCGCGGATTCAGAGGCTTTAGAAAATTTATAGATAAATATAGTCCGCCCTATTTCCTCCATGGGCATATCCACACCCTGTTTAAAAATAACTCTGAACGAATTACAACTGTCAATTCTACTCAGGTAATTAACTGTTATGGCTTCTATGTCCTCAAAATTTAATCCTCTTCAGAGTATCAAACATATGTTTCAGGGTGACGAGGCCCGGGGAGATAAAGATAACCCTCACAACTTCAACAGTCGTCGTGAGAAAGAGGAAGCGTATGAGTCTGTGAAGCGGGGCACTTCCATGGTGCCTCTAGCCAAAATCGTGGGCAGTGTCGGCAGATATCATGATTTTGACAATCAGTTTAAAACAGATTCCATCAGAGTCGATGACAGGCTCAAGTCGATCCTGACCGCCATGAAAGCCGGCAAAAACATGCCCCCGGTCTCCCTTTACCAGATCAAGGATGACTTTTTTATCCTGGATGGACACCATCGATACCAGGCAGCCAAGAAACTGGGCTACAGCGAAATTCTCTCCCGCATTGTAGAGCTCCTGCCGTCAAAAGACACCCTCGAAAACAGGCTGTATCGTGAAAAAACTGCATTCAGGGATAAAGGTACACTTCCACAGCGTATTGATCTCACCGAACCCGGCCAGTTTCATCTTCTTGAAAAACAGATTAAAGACCACAGGGCATTCCTTACACAGGAAGGTGCAAGCGAGGGTATAAGTTATCAGCATGCCGCAACAGACTGGTATGACACAATTTACCAGCCTCTGAGCACTATTATCAGAGAAAGTAATCTTATCCGGTCATTTCCCGGCAGGACAGTGGACGACCTTTACCTCTACATCTCCACACACCAGTGGGAGAAAGGTAAAAAACGAAAATATGGTATAGGAGTAGACAGGCTCATTCCCAAAAACATGGAAGAATTCCGAAAAAAAATGATCCAGCACAAGAAAGAAGAATATCCGGAAATGCGGCAGAAGGTGACTGTCTTCATTCTACTGAATGTTGACGGCAGATATGAACAACGTATTTTTGACAAACTTCTGGCCCTCGACGAAGTGAAGGAAGTACACTCCGTCCATGGTTCAATTGACCTCATAGTGAAGATCACACTGGTCAGGGACCTGCTCTCTTCCGATGGAGAACTCCTGGCCGAATTTATCCTGACAACCATTAGAAAATGGCCGGGGGTAATATCGACCCAGACACTGATACCGGGTAGGTCTAAAGTGAAAAAGGATGACCGCTGCCTCATCTGACCGGCGCTGTCAGTTCCACTAAAGATGGAGAAACCTTGGCAGCTTCACCCACTTATGATAATCTAACCCGACAAGTCGAAATTTTTTTTTGTATGTCTGGACAGGTGTCATGCCGGGAATCTGCCAGCCCCATGTTAAAAGCAACAGCCAACTGAAACAATGATACACATCCTACTCGTCGGAGACTCCCTGGTTGCAGATAATGACTGGCAGCCGCGCATGAAACTCCATAAGGTTCAAAATCTTGGAGTACCCGGAGCAACTGCAGGCGACCTGCTGAACATGCTGCCAAAAATCAAAGAACAGACCGAACAGGTTGATGTTATCATGATAATGGTTGGTACTAATGACCTGCTCTCTGACAATTTTCAATTTATCAAAACATTAAAGGCAATAATTGTTCAGTTGCGCCAGAATTATCCCGGAGCGGAGATTCTGGTAAATAACCTCTTTCCCATGCATCTGCCCCACCTCCCCCATAACGCTATTACCAGCTTCAATACTCATATTGAGTCGATCACAATGCAGACTGGTTGCTGTTACCTCGACACCCATAACAAATTCCTCAACAGCGGTGCTGTTATCTTTCAGGGTGACGGAGTTCATATCACGGAAACGGCCTATGAAATCTGGACACGTAACCTGCTTGAGCATATTGCTTTTCTGATTGAAGATGACTAACATACTCAACCGTTAGTATTCACCATTTTCTTTTCCCTTAACATGGAGTTTAAGCAATGCAGCATAATCAGTTACGTATCCCGGTTCTGTTCTTTTTCTTTCTCTTTTCAGTCTCCACCTTCTTTACCCCCGCGACTGCCGACGCCTTCGCAAAAAACAACCAGACATCCAGCGGCACCATTATTGAAACGATGAACTCGTCAGGGTACACTTATATGCTGGTAGAGTCGAACGGAGAAAAAACCTGGGTGGCTATACCGGAGACCAAGGTAGAAAAAGGAGCAAAAATAACCTATGATTCCGGTATGCTGATGAAAAATTTCAACAGCAAAACCCTTAACCGTACTTTTGACTCCATCCTCTTCTCTTCAGGCATTGTCGGAGAAAAAGATGTCCCGGCCCACGGTGCAGTAAAAAATGATTCTTTTTCTGCAGCAGTTCAAACAGAGCAGTCAATGACTGGACAGACAGCTCCTCCAACCATGGCCATGGGTGCTTCCGGAGGAAGTCTTGGAGCCATAACTCCGTTCAAGGATATCACCGCTGCCAAGACAGATGCCCCGAACGGATACACCGTTGCAGAACTTTTTGCCCAGGCCAAAAAACTAAACGGCCAGAAAATTGCTCTACGGGGCATTGTAACCAAGGTGAGTGCCAATATTATGGGAAGAAACTGGATTCATCTGCAGGATGGTACAGGAGATCCGATGCAGAACACCCACGATATTGTGGCAACCAGCTCGGACTACCCGGAACTTAATTCCGAAATCACCATTAAAGGCACAGTTGCTGCGGAAAAAGACTTTGGTTCCGGCTATAAATATGCTGTGATTATCGAAGAAGCTACAGTTCAAAAATGATAATTCCTGCTGATAAGATAGGCTTTGATCTGGACGGCGTTATTGCTGATACTGCAACAGCTTTTCTCAATATAGCCTGTGAAAAATATAACTACTGCTCCTTTACCCCCGAAGATATCACCAACTTCGAACTGGAGGATTGTATCCCTATCCCGCAGAGCCTGGTTGAACAGATTTTCATGGAAATCCTCACCGATTCCCTGGAAGCGGGACTCAAGCCGATAGAGGGAGCAGTGGAAGCTCTTACATCTCTTGCTGCTGGATCAACAATTACAGTTATTACAGCCCGGACACTCAAATCACCCGTGCTCGACTGGATTGATGCTTTTTTCCCTCCCGAAACGAGGGACGCTATCAGGGTGATCGCCACCGGAGATCACAGCGACAAGGTGCGGTATATTCATCAACACGGACTGGAATATTTTGTCGATGACCGGGCAGAAACATGTATGCAGCTTGCGGAAGCTGATATTGTCCCGCTTGTATTCAACCAGCCATGGAACCGTAATCGTCATAACCTGAGAACTGTTGACAGCTGGAACGATCTTCAACAGATGATCATTACTTCACCTTGAAAATCAATGGAATGCCCACACTGCAAAGGCAAAATTCAGGTCTATAAAAACCCTGTTCCCACAGTTGACATCATTATTGAAATCGGTGAAGAGATTGTGCTGATAGAACGAAAAAACCCTCCCTTCGGCTGGGCACTGCCTGGAGGGTTTGTCGATTATGGTGAGTCATTTGAAACAGCGGCGGTAAGAGAGGCCAAAGAAGAAACAGGACTCGACCTCAACTCCCTGCGCCAGTTCCATACCTATTCGGATCCATCCCGGGACAAGCGGCACCATACCGCGTCAACAGTTTTTATCGCCAAGGCTGAAGGGAAACCGACTGCCGGTGATGATGCTGTTCGGGCAGGTCTCTTTAAGCAGCAAAACCTGCCCGAACTGGCATTTGATCATGCACAGATTCTCTCCGACTATTTTAAAGCAATCCCAATCCTTTGTGCTTAGTCGCTATGGTCCCGGCTAAATTTTCAAGAGCTTTAAATGCATCGTCTGACGGCGAGCCTTTGAAAAGAACAGGTTCAATAACTTCTACTTTAAGATTTGGAATCATTCCTGCCAGTGTTTCTACAGTCTTGCCACCCCATCCGTAGGAACCGATAATCGATAAAAATTTGGTTCTAGGTCGTAATACATTAGCAAGAAATGCAGCATAAGCAGCGTTAGGATGAGGCCCGGCAAGCACCGTTGGCGTACCAATAACTATTGTTGCTGCATCAACAAGGGCTATTGCCAGTTTCCCTATGTCTGTATTCGTTAAATTAAACTGCTCAACACTGACACCTTTTTCCACAAGTGATGAAACGAAAAAGTCCACCATCTTTTTTGTACTCTGATGCATGGTAACATAAGGTATGACTACTTTGTTTTTCAGGGGACCATCGCACCAGTCCTTATGGGCATCGATGATGAATGATGGTCGTGGATAAATTTGTCCATGACTGGGAGCAATGAGATCAATGTCATACCCTGCAATCTTCTCCAAATTCTTTTTAATGACATTGCGAAAGGGCATCATGATTTCAGCATAATAGCGCTTAGCAGCCTCATAAACCCGGCCTTCGTCAGTGACAAAGAGATCACTGGTCGCAATGTGCGAACCAAAAAAATCACAACTGAATAATATTTTATCTTCTTTGAGATAGGCTACCATTGTTTCGGGCCAATGAACCCAGGGAGTGAAGATAAATTCCAGTGTTTTAT
This sequence comes from Deltaproteobacteria bacterium, assembly GCA_019306075.1. Taxonomy (GTDB): domain Bacteria; phylum Desulfobacterota; class Desulfobulbia; order Desulfobulbales; family Desulfocapsaceae; genus Desulfomarina. The sequence continues at coordinate 7,016 of JAFDME010000101.1, forward strand.
CTCCAAGGGAGAGGGTTTCCCCGTCCTGAACCGTAACAAATGAACCTTCAGGTATATGGAGAAGATCCATCAGTATCCCCTTTGCTTTGGGGGTGGTCAGTACTTTTGCATTGGGATACATAGAGAGTATCTGGGGGATACACCCTGAATGATCCTGCTCAGCATGAAGTGAAATGACATAATCAAGCTTGGAAACATTATGAAGCTGGGCTTCTATTTCAGAAAAGAGACTTGACTCAACGGCATCAATTAAAACAGTTTTCTCACTCCCCTCAATTAAAAAGGCGTTATAACTTGTCCCGTCAGGAAGAGGGATAAGCGAATCAAAAAGACGGCTATCCCAATCCACAAAACCCATCCAATAAATATTGTCTTTAATTTTCCTTGCTTTCATCGCTCAGTTTCTCCTTCTAAGTTTTTGATATGCATTTTACTATTAACACATAAATAATTGAGCTCAGATTGTATTAGTACCTTACTCCAGTACTTCTGCAATAAAAAACAAGAAATTGAGAAAGGTATTTTGAAATTATGTGCCTATGTATAGCACCATGGTACTTATCCAAGCATTTTAAAATTCCGATTTATTCGGGTTAGCATATTTAACCGTTCCTGCGGATTCGTCGCCATTAACCGTATCCCCAGTAACAGACTCATTGCCGGATATTGATGTACAGTATATCCTTCTGCTGCAGCCTTTTCCGGCACGGTTTGACCGGAACCAACAAACAAGTATTTACCTGGTTTGGTCAGTTGCATGATGCCCATCTGCCACATATCATGCGCCGTGCCACGTACTTCACCTGCTGGCATGACGGCAACCCAAGGGCCATCAGCAGGATCAATAAAAGGCAGGACATACGACATTGTTGCGTTGTAGGTCAGCCCTCCAGCACGATCATCATAGCTTTCAATATATACAATTGGCCATTTTCCGCACCCAGTACTTTACTGTGTTCATATTGCCATTTGGCCATCGAAACAATCGGAATGGCCCAGACATTAGCCTGGCAGGCCCGCTGGAGATCCATCTCGTTAATACCAGTTATAAAAATGCCTTACATTCCATCCCATATGACGCTTTTTATAACTGTCTGTAACATTGAGAACTTCATCCAGAGGTGCTCGCCTATAGGATGCCTGGCTGATCCTCTTGTCATAAAGACCCCCTCAAGACCTTTCTCTTCGTATCGATTGATATAACGACGAAATGTCCTTTCACTGACTCCCAGAAAATTCGCAGCCTCACTCTGAGTCAATTTGCTCTTTTTCCATCCTCCGTATGCCTCGTTAAATCGCATAATCCGTATCTCCTGTAACACTTCTGTCTGTCTCATGGGATTCCACCTCCGTGGTCCCATTTTAATCGGACAGTTTATTTGTTCCTTACACGGCAGGTCCCCAGTTTGACAAGGGAGCAAAAACACCGTGTTTTTTGACCAATTTTTCAGGTTTCATAAAAGTGACTACTAAGGGAACCTTGTGCAAATCCAGGACAAACATTGCACAATATCACGCTAGGAGCTTGTCCGAGAATAAGTATTTTTATTCAAATCCAGGTGTTTGGAAAAAATAACCGCAACCATATAGGCAATATCTGAGGTGGTGGCCCGTTCGATCGAACGCTGAATGAACATCTGCAATCTCTGATTGAGAAGCCACCAATCCCACCGGGCACTCTGGATCCTTATCAACCATAGAGCATCTCGAAAACTGCGCCAGAGGCTGAGCATGTTGTAGAATTCTACCATGCTGAAAACCCAAGGTGAAACCCATTGGAATGCTGCGAGCGAAAGTCAGGATCAGGCTACAGAACCTTGCTTACAAAATCTGCCAAGGGAACCCTTCAGAAAGCATAGCTTGCCAACGATCCCAAACTGAAAGCCGGGGACGTGGGCGGCAAATTCTTTGGAGGCAAGTGCAGGAGAGCCGATCAGCCCAAAAATTCCGCCCAAAACGAATCCACCGAATCCCGAATCCGATGCAGAGACCGACCCACCGCCTCCCGTGGGGACCGACCCCTTGATATCGGCATAGCGAAGCGCGACAAAGGCAGCGCAAAGGTGGTCGTTTACATTAAACCTATGAGCGAGCGGCATAAACACAGTCTCCGGCTCATTAACTGCCAACACTTTGATCCATTCCAGTGACGGCAGACCGACCATTACCGGCGGACTTTCGCTCTCGGGATAGATAAACATCATCTGACCGAGGACTAATTGCTCCGCAATACCTTGTCTGTCCTTCTTCTTTTGTGTTTCCCTGCACTGCGGACTCATTTAAGGGGTGAGGTTTCCGACTCAAGCGTCTGGAATTTTGTGTAAGGACCTCCTGACCTTACATAAACAAGGAAACAATTGGATAAGGAAAAACCGCCGAGGTGGCAAACGTAAAATCTTCACCTGGAAGGTGTTCGCAATAGCCATAGAACGTCTTGGTATCGCAAAACCAAAACTGCCGCTGGCGACTAAACAACACCTTGTGTTTTCTAAATGAAATTGTTTTACGTGAAAGCGAGTACAACCGAAGAACCGGATGCGGGAAAACCGCACGTCCGAGACTGTGCGGGGGGGGGCGCTGGGTAACCGGCGTTCCTACCGTGAGAGGGCTGGAGTAGATGTCTGAATAAAAAGAATGTCAATACCATCAAACTCACCGTTTCTGCCAAAATCTGCTAGGGCTTGGTTTATTTATAGCTATGCTGATTTCGGAAAACTGGAGATTCTCAGGAATAAGGTCAACCAGCGATAGGCAAGCGACCAGTTAAGATGTGTACAGATAATCTCAAGTCTGCTGGAAATAAAAAAAGGCAGAGCCCAGAAAGACCCTGCCCCAGTATAAAGAGAGAACTCTAAATTATTTCTTCTTTCTTCTCAATCGTGAACCGACAAGACCAGCTAAGCCAGTACCGAACAAGAGCATGGTGGCTGGTTCAGGAATTGGGTTGGGCTGACCTGGGTCAGGCTGAAAGGCGATTGAAGTATCAATTCTAAAATTTGACTGCGAAGTATGTCTTTCTGCAAAAAACAGATCAAAATCGTATGTGGTTCCAATAGATAAACTTAGAGTGTCTAAACCAACACTTTGGTTCATTGCTCCATGCACACCACCTAGATCGATAGCAAGTGTGTCATCGATGAATACCCATAAATCGTC
>JAFDME010000004.1 GCA_019306075.1 Deltaproteobacteria bacterium
TTGCACCAGGCTCTTGAAGCCAAAGAAAAGGTGAATGTTGAGCAGGAGAACCAGACACTTGCTTCAATTACTTTTCAGAATTATTTTCGTATGTACGATAAGCTTGCCGGAATGACCGGAACAGCCGATACGGAAGCTCCTGATTTTAAAAAGATTTACGATCTGGATGTTGTTGTTATGCCGACGAACCAGCCTATGGTTCGTGATGACTATGCAGATGTTATCTATAAAAATGAAGCTGCCAAATATCGTGCTGTTGTCGAAGAGATCAAAAGTATGCACGAAGCGGGACGTCCTGTTCTGGTGGGTACCATCTCTATTGATGTGTCGGAAAAGATTTCCGGCATGTTGAAGAAGGAGAAAATTGATCACGAAGTACTGAATGCCAAACAACATGAGCGTGAGGCGGAAATAATTGCAAATGCCGGTCATCTGGGCAAAGTAACCATCGCCACCAATATGGCGGGACGGGGAACAGATATTAAACTGGGGGAGGGTGTTATAGAGGCGGGAGGCCTCCATATCCTCGGCACCTCACGCCATGAATCACGCAGGATTGACAACCAGTTGAGGGGGCGGTCCGGGCGGCAGGGTGATCCCGGTTCCTCCCGGTTCTTTCTCTCCCTTGAGGATGATCTCCTGAGAATTTTTGGCTCCGGTAAAATTGGCAGCATCATGGATAAGTTGGGAATGGAGGAAGATGAACCCATCGAGCATAATATGATCTCCAGAGCCATTGAAAATGCACAGAAGAAGGTTGAGGGGCATAACTTTGATATTCGTAAGCATCTTCTTGAATATGATGATGTTATGAATAAGCAGCGGGAGGTTATATACCAGCAGCGTCGTGAGGTTCTGGAAGGGGCGAATACTGCGGAAATCGTACAGGATATGCTCGAAGATTTGGTGGAAGACGTTGTCGGGGAATTTCACCAGGACCGTATCGATTCCAACGAATGGGAGTGGGATGAGTTTAAAGCTAGAATGGGAGAACTTTTCCATAATGTACCTGCCTGGCCTGAGGAGGAATACTCAGGGCTTACACTGGAGAGTTTTCGGGAGAAGACCCTCGCCTTTGTGCGGAAAGCCTACGTGGCCCAGGATGAGGTAAATGGTTTTGATACACAGCGGCAGTTGGAAAAAATTATCCTGCTGCAGGTTGTTGATAACTTCTGGAAGGATCATCTGCTCTCCATGGATCATCTGAAGGAGGGAATTGGCCTTCGTGGATACGGGCAGAAAGACCCTCTTAATGAATATAAAAGAGAGGGTTTTGAGCTCTTTTCAGGTGTAATTGAAACTATCAAAAATCAGACTGTTTCAAGCCTGATCAGGGTTAAGGTTGTTAATGAAGAAGAGGTCGAACGTCTGGAGGAGGAGAGGAGAAGACGCCAGGAACAGGAACAGCTGGAGATGAACAAAGGAGCAGCCGGTGTGGATGATAAAGGGCAGATGACAGTGAAGCGGGATGGTGAGAAAATCGGGAGGAATGCCCCCTGTCCATGCGGGTCGGGTAAAAAATATAAGAAATGCTGCGGCCGGGAACAGTAATGCCCATCTTCTGATATAGCTGACAGCAACGGGGTTGCAGGAAGCTGGCAAATAATGAGGCTGAGGTTCAGCGGTAAGCAAGTTTTTATGGAGAAATTGCAGCTTTATTTACAACGCCGACTATATCGTTCACATCTTCTATCTGTTTGTTACGCATAAACGTCTCCAACTCAGCCAGGATGTTCATTGTTGCTGCAGGGTCAAGCAGATTGGCTGTGCCGACGGCGATCGCATTTGCTCCAGCCATCATGAACTCGACGGCATCTTCTCCGCTCATGATCCCTCCCATTCCAATAACAGGCAAATTGACGGCATTCGCCACCTCGTAAACCATACGAATCGCAACAGGCTTGATAGCAGGGCCGGAAAGGCCACCCTGTCTGGTTGAGAGGATAAACTTCTGTTTATGAATATCTATTCTGCTGCCGATCAGTGTATTTATAAGGGAAACAGCATCTGCTCCGCCATCTTCGACTGCTTTTGCAATTGTAGTTATGTCTGTTACGTTTGGGCTGAGTTTAACAATTAACGGCTGTCTGGCCACTTTTTTTACAGCTCCTGTTACCAGTGCGGCCATGAATGGATCTACGCCAAAAGCAACACCCCCCTCCTTAACATTCGGGCAGGAGATATTTAATTCCAGCAGATCAACATCTTCAGACGCCAGGCGTTCAGCAACTTCAACATATTCATCTATAGTTTTTCCTGAAATATTGACTCCAATCTTTGTGTCGAATTGTCTCAGGAAAGGAATATCTTCTTTGCAGAAGACGTCAATACCCGGATTTTGCAGTCCGATAGCATTGATCATACCGCCATAAGTTTCAACAATACGTGGGGGTGGATTCCCCGCCCACTCCCTGCTGGCAACCCCTTTTACAACTACGCAGCCGATTTTGTTTAAATCTGTGTATGGTTCAAAATCCCTTCCAGAACCGAAAGTTCCGGAGGCTGTCATAATCGGGTTTTTCAGCTCAACGCCCGCGATTGTTACAGTAAGTTTCATGGGAACAATACCTCCCCTGCGTCAAATACAGGGCCGTCTTTGCAGACTTTTTTATATCTCCATCCGGTATCGGTATCGGCAACAACTTTTGTAACACAACCTACACACGCACCAAAACCGCACCCCATCCGTTCTTCAAGGGAGAGGTATGCCTGCAGGCCATGTTTTTTTGCATAGGCCTGAATACCTTGAAGCATCGGTGCAGGACCGCACGCGTAAATGGTTCCTTTCAAACCTCTCTGCTCTATAAATTCGACTACGTGGCCCTTAAAACCCGCTGAACCATTATCTGTAGTGATATAGACATCTCCATACTGTTTTAAACGGTCAACAAGGTATGGATTATCCCTGAAACCTGCAACAATCGTTTTCTTCCCTTTGAGCTGTTTACACAGCTCAACCATGGGTGGAGTGCCGACACCACCTCCGATTATAAGGTAATTGCCGTCCGAACTGTCAAGGTTGAAGCCATTGCCAAAGGGTCCCATTATTTCCATGGTTTCTCCGGCTTTATAGCCTGAAAATTCCTCTGTCCCTTTGCCGAGAATGGCATAGATCAGGTGCAGATGGCCATTTCTCAGATCTACCTCGCATACTGAAATGGGGCGGGGCAGCAAACGCCCCGAATGGCGACAATAGAGATTGATGAACTGGCCCGGCCGCACTTTTTTAACAATCTCCGGGCAGGCAAGAATTATTTCAAATACCTGGTCAACTAACGGCCTGTTGCTGATAATTTTACATACAGTTCTTGATCTATTGATGCTCTGATTCATAACGGTGCCATCAGATAAATGGAAAGACATAAGTTAACTTCAGGAGGCCGGGGGCGACGATCATAATAATCGATGGATTGCCAGGTAATTGAGCCCAAACCAAATGTCGCAGCCCTATTTTGCTATTTCTGTTGAACCACCGTGGTTTCCTGACCAGAGGAGTGGTTCCTGTAAAAAGGACTCAACTTCAGAGAGAGTCTGGTTATCAAAGTACCCATTCTCTTTACATACTGAGAGCACATCCCACCAGGTCGCTAACCAGTGAAGGCGGAGATTATGATTCATCAGATTCACACGAGTTTCGGGGAACATATCATAATAAAAAATCACAATTGTATCATTTACAACAGCACCTGCTCTGCGCAACGCCTCACAGAATTTGATTTTGCTTCCACCGTCTGTGGTCAGGTCTTCAACCAAAAGGACACGCTGACCTTCGGAGATATCTCCTTCGATCTGTGCATCCCGGCCAAATCCTTTGGGTTTTTTGCGGACATACTGCATCGGAAGGTTCATCTTGTCGGCAATCCATGCGCCAAAGGGAATGCCTGCTGTTTCTCCACCGGCCACAGCGTCAAACTGCTCGAAGCCAACGTCACGCAATAAAATTGACACAGCGAAATCCATCAAAGTGTTTCGGATACGGGGATATGAAATGATTTTACGGCAGTCAATATATACCGGGCTGGCGAGACCGGAAGTGAGCATGTAGGGTTTATTTGCGTTGAAATGGACAGCCTTGATTTCAAGCAGCATTTTGGCGGTCATTTCGGCCATGATTTTTCGACTGGGGAATGCGTTTGAAAACATTATATTACCTTTTTTTGAAGTTTATTGGTTCTGCTTATTCTTTATTCCTCTACTCTATTGTCCACCTGCCAGTAAATTGCAAACAGAGGATTAAATACTGTGACTGTTCCTCCTGACGTCTGAATTTTTTCCGGGAAGCGGATAGGACGGGAGGTTTTATAGAGCCGGGTTTTTGAAGAATTGGCTGGTAATCCATAAAATTCCGGACCGTTCAGCGAGACAAATTTTTCCAGATTCTCCAATTTCCCCTCCTGCTCAAAAACTGTCGTAATACAACCAAGAGCATTGATGGAGGTAAATATTCCGGCACAGCCGCAGTCACATTCCTTCAGCCCGTCGAGATGGGGGGCAGAATCGGATCCAAAGAAGAATTTTGCATCTCCGGATGTGGCTGCTTTCCGCAGGGCCAGTCGGTGTTTTTCACGTTTGGCCACCGGCAGACAGTAGTAGTGAGGTTTGATTCCCCCTGCCAGGTAGGCATTTCTGTTGATGATCAGATGGTGTGCGGTAATTGTTGCGGCGAGATTGCTGTCAGATGACATCACGTAATTTACACCTGTATCTGTTGTCACGTGTTCCATCACAATGCGGAGTTCAGGTATTTTCTGCCTGAGCGGGCTGAGCACTGTATCAATAAATAGTTCTTCCCGGTCAAAAATATCAACATCTGCATCTGTCACTTCGCCATGCACCAGCAGAGGCAAGCCGATTTTTGCCATCTCTTCAAGAACCGGAAGGACTTTCTGCCAGTCTTTTACTCCGCTTTCCGAGTTGGTGGTAGCTCCGGCAGGATAGAGTTTCACAGCTTTTATAATTCCGTTTTGAGCGGCAGAACCGATATCTTCAGGCGTGGACATCTCTGTAAGATAAAGTGTCATCAATGGCTCAAAACTATGTTCTCCGGGAACAGCCTTTTTAATGTCCTCACGGTACTTGATCGCCTGGTTCAGTGTCGTCACGGGAGGGAGGGTGTTTGGCATGATGATTGCCCGGCCAAAATCAGCACTTGAGAAGGGGACTACAGCGGCCATCATAGAAGCGTCACGTAAATGCAGGTGCCAGTCATCAGGTCGCCTGATTACTATTTCGGTAGCGCTCATTTATTCGTCCAGGTCAAATATTGATAGATAATTTCAGGGGCGAGAAAAAAATAATATATATTTATCGCCTCATTCTACCCGCAAACCTCCTCCACATCCATAAAAGACTGACCTTTCTGCAGAGTATTGGCATCGTAAAGAGGCCTCTCGACTTGTTGTCGCTCAAAAAACCCGGGACAGAGGCATCAAAAGACAACATAAACAGTGTTTACGTCAACTCAATGCGAGAATGCAAGCAGCATGCAATATCGCAACACTCCTCGCCCCTGCAGAGTCTGTCAGGCTGCCTGGTGGTCCAGGAAATAGCCTGCATCAGAATTCTCCGATTCTTTCATTTCAAGATATTCGTCAAAATTTGTCATTACATCTACAATGGAGTCTGGCATGATCTCGATGATCCTGTTGGCTACGGTGGAGACAAACTGGTGGTCATGAGATGCAAAGAGTATAACTTCGGGAAAAGATATCAGGCCGTTATTGAGGGAGGTAATTGATTCAAGGTCAAGATGATTCGTTGGTTCATCGAGAATCAGGGCATTGGGGTGGGAGAGCATTATTTTTGAGAGCATGCAGCGGACACGTTCTCCCCCGGAGAGAACAGAGGTCTTTTTCATTGCCTCTTCACCGGTGAAAAGCATTTTACCAAGAAATCCGCGAATAAAACCCTCGTCCGACTTTGGTGGTGCAAATTGTCTCAGCCAACTGACCAGGTCCATCTCGTTGTCATTAAAAAAGGAATTGTTTTCCTTTGGAAAATAACTGCTATTGATGGTTACTCCCCAGCGGAAAGTGCCGGTGTCTGGCTGAAGTTTGTCTGCAAGAATCTGAAACAGAGTTGTTTTGGCTAAACTATTGGGCCCGATAAAGGCAATTTTATCGCCTTTATTCACTGTGAGAGTAAGATCTTTAAACATGCAGACTCCGTCAACTGTCTTGGAAAGCTGGTCGATCTCAAGAATAATGTCGCCGCAGGGCCGATCCGGGGTGAAGACGATGTAGGGGTACTTGCGTGATGAACTGGGCATATTCTCAACGGTAAGTTTTTCAAGCAGTTTCTTCCTCGATGTGGCCTGCTTAGCTTTAGAGGCATTGGAACTGAAGCGCTGGATAAATTCCTTAAGCTGTTCCGCCTTGGCTTTGGTCTTTTTGTTCTCAGTCTCTTTCTGTCGGAAGTGGAGTTGACTTGCCTCATACCAGAAATCGTAATTACCTACATAGACCTGTATTTTCCCATAATCAATATCAGCCATATGGGTGCATACCTGGTTGAGGAAATGACGATCATGGGAAACAATGATAACGGTGTTGTGAAAGTGGGCAAGAAAATCTTCCAGCCACTTTATAGACTTCAGGTCAAGCTGGTTGGTCGGTTCGTCAAGAAGCAGGATGTCAGGATTGCCAAACAGGGCCTGAGCAAGTAATACCCGTACCTTATCGCTGCCTTCAAGTTCCCTCATTTTCTTTTTGCTCATCTTCTCAGTAATGCCAAGACCGCTCAACAAAACTCCGGCTTCCGCCTCAGCCTCATATCCGTTCATCTCACTGAATTTGGCTTCGAGTTCTCCGGACCGGATACCGTCTTCGTCGGTGAAATCGCTTTTGGTGTAGAGTTCTTCCCGTTCCGACATCACCTTGTACAGTTTCTTGTGACCCATTATAACAGTATCGAAAACCGAATATTCATCAAAGACAAATTGATCCTGGTTTAACAGCGCAATACGTTGCCCACGTCCTTTGGACACCTGGCCGCCGTCTGGGTCGAGTTGTCCGGAGAGAATTTTAAGGAAAGTGGATTTCCCGGCACCGTTGGCCCCGATAAGACCATAGCAGTTGTCAGGAGTAAATTTGATATTAACATCCTTGAAAATGACTCTCTTGCCGTAGGAGAGAGCTATGTCTGTTGCAGTGATCATTCGGTGTATCCTCGTAAAATAAAAAAAAAAGGCCCCGTAAAATACGGAGCCTTTTTTATAGGTTGATCAGCTGTTAAAGCTGGACAACATTTGCTGCAGCGGGACCTTTGGGGCCGTCTACAACCTCAAAACTTACCCTTGCGGTTTCATCCAGAGATTTGAAACCCTCAGATTGGATTGCTGAATGGTGAACGAAAACATCCTCCCCACCATCCTGCTCGATAAATCCAAAACCTTTCGCATCGTTAAACCATTTTACTGTTCCTTCAGCCATCTTATACTGCTCCTTAATCTCGGCTCCTCTTGAGGAACCCTGTTGTTAAAAAAAATCGAACCATCATATGATACCTCGACTGAAAACCCGGTTAACCGGGTAGAATTAATTATTGCTGTCCACGTCTGCCTACGCCAAAATCAAAGGAAGATTTACTGCCGTGGTTTTTGCTGTGGGCTGTAATGCGTGGTTTGTTCTCTCCATGTCTTTTTTTTGCAAAGTGCCCCCTTTTCTCTTCTGTCGCTGCCGGAACCGGATTTTGTTTTCGATCCATTTTCCTGCCAAGGTTGCGTTCGATGTGGGAGATCATCTTGTTGTCTTCGTGACAGGCAAAGGTCAGAGCCTGGCCGGTTCGCGTGGCTCTGCCGGTACGTCCGGTCCTGTGGGTGTAGGTTTCCGCAGTATCAGGCACATCAAAGTTGATAACATGCGTTATTCCGGACACATCTATACCACGGGCTGCGATGTCTGTGGCAACAAGAATTTTAAAGGTGCCGTCCCGAAATCCGTCCATGGCCAGTTGTCTCTTTGACTGAGAGAGATTGCCCTGGATTGCTGCGGCACTGAAACCAGCCTTCTGCAGTTGCAGGGCAAGGCTTTTTGCCTTGTGCTTTGTACGGGTAAAGACCAGAGTGCTGATCATTTCTTTCTCTGTCAGGATATGTTTAAGCAGAGCTGTTTTGCCGGTTTTAGAAACCTGAAAGAGAAGGTGGGATATGGTTGGGGCCGGCAGGGTATGGTTAATCTGCACGGTCACCGGATTCTTCAGGATTTCTTCCGCCAAATGACGAATCTCTTTGGGCATGGTAGCCGAAAAGACCAATGTCTGTCTCTGCCGGGGCAGCTGTTTAATTATTCGCCTTATATCAGGCAGAAATCCCTTATCAAACATATGGTCAGCTTCATCAAGAATCAGTGTCTCAACAGCCCGGAGATTAAAAGCCTTGTCATTAAGAAGATCCAGCAGTCTGCCTGGGCAGGCAACAACAATTTCAGCACCCTTTCGAATTCCTCTGATCTGGGGCTGTTTGCCGACGCCACCGTAAACGACTACACTGCATAGCCCTGTGTCTCCGGCCATCTCTCCAATGTTTTGATGAATCTGCTCAGCAAGCTCTCTGGTTGGTGCCACGATCAGAGCCCGCAGTTTTTTTCTCGGTCCTTTCATCAGGCGTTGTAGAAGAGGCAGGACAAACGCCGCTGTTTTCCCGGTTCCTGTCTGTGCAAGGCCGAGGATATCACGGCCGCTCAGTATAGAGGGGATAGCCTCCTCCTGGATTGGTGTGGGGGTTGTATAACCACATGATAGAATTCCTGCGGTTATTTTTTTGTCAAACTGAAAATCTTTAAAACTCATTAAAATGTTCCTTTGTTTTGCTATGATAAACCAGATTTTCTTCCGGTTCATTTCTTGGGTATATTGTTGTTTTCCCCGATTATCATTCCTTCTTTCACCGGGGAGTGGCTGCTTTCAATTGCCGGGCTGGATTTTAACCGCGGAAAAATGCCAAATGTGGTATCTGCCCGTGAAAAATGAAAGCTGCTACCGTATTTCTTGTTACATAATCAGTAGAAACTTCGACGACAACGAACGACGCTGGAGGAGACAACGAGGTTAACGAGGACAACCGGAGGGGTTCTGCTCTGCTTATATAATTTCCAAAACGACATTATAAGCTGTTATTTAAAATACGCAATGAAAAAAAGGTTACAGGAGGGTTATTTATTCTTTTCCCGGGGAAACGGATATGGACTCGGGACGATACTTGCACCGTAACCCATTTAAAAAATTACGTAAAACCTGATCTTTACAGGGGCGGTAATGCTTGTGGTCGGGCTTTCGGAAAAAAGCGCTCAACTCATGTCTGCTCAGTTGAAAGTCAACAAGGTTGAGGATTTCCAGGATATCCTCGTCTTTCATTGTCAGAGCAATTTTTAATTTTCTGAGAATCACATTGTTTGTCAGACGTTTTTCCGGGATGGACCATACCCCTTTTTTCTTTCCACGGTTATCATTTATCAAACCGTTAAGAAAAATTGCCAGCAGGGAGTCATGGCATTCCTGGTATGCGGGATCAGCATCCTTTTTTAACCAGTTGCTGATTTCCTCCCGTGTGACCCGGTGGTCCGCCAAAGCAAAAAGGGCGATCATCTTTGAATCACTGAAATTGAAGATAAAGCGGATTCGCCGCAGGATGTCGTTATTGGTCATAGGCTCTGTCCGGCAACTTTATGTGCTATAGCTATACTTCTTTGTCTGTCCTGCCGGAATCTGAAGGGGTAAAAATGTTAGGCATTTCACGTTGAGTGGCAAGTTCCAGTACCAGGTAATCCTGTTTTGTAAAATGAAACTTCCTGGCAATATATGAGGCCGGGAATGATTCAACCTGGGTGTTGAATCTGGCAATGTAGCCATTGTACCTGTTCCTCGCCTGCTGGACATCCTGTTCTATTTCATCAAGGTTGTTTTGCAAGTCAAGAAAGTTGGTGCTGGCTTTAAGGTCAGGGTATGCCTCTGCAATTGCTAATAACCCACCAATATTTCTAGAAATCTGCTGTTCTTCCTCTAGCCGGTTGGGTTCAGACAACATGCCAAGCTGTCGTGTTTTTTCCTGGAAAATTTTATCTTCATGGGAGCTGTATTTTTCGACTACCTTGACCAGGGAGGGAATGAGGTTGGCCCTTCGTTTGAGAGCTACGTCAATGCCCTGCAGCGACTCTTCGATCCTGTTTCTGTATTTAATAAATTTGTTGTACGTTCCGATGGACCAGGCGACAAGAAAAAAAGTTACAAACAGTAGCGGGACGATGATTGGTGGGCTCATGGGATTTCGATGTGGGTTTTTGTTATCGGGTTAGTCGTTTTAACAGCAATCAATAAGCAGTTTATTACAAGATGTTCTGGCTGAAAAGAGGCAACAACCATGACTCTGCTGATCACACTAATACTGACTTCTGCTCCAGTCTATGAAAAAAAGTATTTCTTTTTCACATTTTGGCTGGGAGGATTTAAAACAATGTTGTGGTAAAATCGGCCTACTGTTCCGGCTTTCAGAAAAAATCTGTATTCTGCAGAGATGATTCAGATTGAGAGATAGATTGAATGGCACAGGAATGTGTTGTAATCTGGCGGGAGATGGGCCAGTTTCGTTCAGCTCCCGGCGCAATTTTTTACAACGGTATCAATAATGGAATTTTTTTATATTCATTTTCCTGTTTCAGGGGTAACGACCTGGGTGTTTCTTCCGCCTCTGACTGCTTTTATCGTCTCATTTTTCACCTCCATGGGCGGGGTTTCCGGTGCCTTTATTTTACTGCCGTTTCAGATGAGTGTACTCCACTATACTGCTCCGTCTGTAAGCGGTACAAACCAGTTGTATAACATTGTTGCCATCCCCGCCGGTGTCTGGAGATATATCAAAGAAGGGCGCATGGTCTGGCCTCTGACCTGGGCTGTAATCCTGGGTACTTTACCCGGGGTGCTGATAGGCGCGTGGGTTCGTCTGGAATACCTTCCCGACCCTGAAAACTTTAAATTTTTCGTTGGCCTTGTTTTACTCTATATTGGCATTAAACTTCTGCTGGACACAGTTAAAAACAGGAAACAGAAAGTGCCAATATCGAAAAATAAATCTTCGGAGAAGGATGTTCAGTTTGTCATCAGTCATACCAGTTTTTCTCTAAAACAGGTGGCATTCAGGTTCAGCGGAGAGGAATATACATTTTCAGTTCCCGGTGCCTTCCTGCTCTGTTTTATTGTCGGGATCATTGGCGGGATATACGGTATTGGCGGCGGGGCAATCATAGCTCCTTTTTTTATCGCCTTTTTTCATCTTCCTGTCCATGCTGTCGCCGGTGCGGCACTCATGGGAACATTTGTTACCTCCATTGCCGGCGTTATATTTTATCAGCTTCTGGCCACTACCTATCCAGGGATGTCGGTAGCTCCTGACTGGTATCTGGGAATTCTTTTTGGTATCGGTGGATTATGTGGTATGTATCTTGGCGCACGGTGTCAGAAATATGTTCCTGTTTATATAATAAAATTGATACTCTGCGGGAGTGTTCTATTTGTCTCGTGTAAATATATATATGGCTTTATTATATGAAAAGAGGGGTTCCTCCTATGTTTTTGCTATCACGATTCCTCCTGTTACTGCCGCTTCTGTTTCTTCTCCTTTCAGCATGCTCAAGTTCCGGGGAAGAGGAAAAAACCGGGGATATTGAACGGGCCACGGAGAAAGTTGCCCAGGAGGCCATCAATTACATTAAAACTCCTATTGAGCAGGCTAAATTTGCCAAAGAGCTTCAGGAGAGTCACAATCAATTGATTGAAGATGCTGTAAAGCAGCAGGAGTAGAAGGATTTTACAGAAAATGAAAGGTATTGTGTTTGTAAATAATGAATTTGTTGCCGCTGCGGAAGCGAGAATTTCCATATTTGATCGCGGCTATCTGTTCGGCGATGGCGTATATGAGGTTGTACCTGTTATCAATTCTTCGCTGATTGATAAGGAGAACTTTCTGCAGCGTCTCGAACACAGCTTGCGGGCAGTCGGAATTGGGTGGCCATACAGTAAAGAAAGATATGTGGCGATCCTGAAAGAGTTGATTGATCGTAATGATTTGAGGGAAGGCGGTGTTTATACCCAGGTGACCAGAGGGGTTGCGCCAAGAGATTTTGCATTTCCTGATGATTGTCCACCGGCATGTATGGCTTTTACTCTTGAAAAAGATCTTATTCATGCTCCTCTGGCCCGGAGCGGTGTCTCTGTGGTGACGGTGGAGGATATCCGCTGGAAACGCAGGGATGTGAAATCGATTGCCCTTCTTGGTCAATGTATGGCTAAACAGGAGGCAGTGGTAAAAGGTGCTTTTGAGGGATGGATGGTTGAGGACGGTTTTGTAACTGAGGGCACATCTTCAACTGCGTATATTGTAAAAAATGATACAATTATTACCCGGCCCCTTTCATATTCCATACTTCCCGGGATCAGGCGCAAAAGTCTGCTGAGAATGGCCGGGGAAGAGAATATTGCCATAGAAAAGAGGGCTTTTTCCGTGGCAGAGGCGTTTGAAGCTGA
Source organism: Deltaproteobacteria bacterium (assembly GCA_019306075.1). Classification (GTDB taxonomy): domain Bacteria; phylum Desulfobacterota; class Desulfobulbia; order Desulfobulbales; family Desulfocapsaceae; genus Desulfomarina. The sequence continues at coordinate 12,514 of JAFDME010000004.1, forward strand.
TGAGGCGTTTCTAAGCAGTGCAACCACTCTGGTGCTGCCTGTGGTGAAGATCGACGGACATATTATTGGTGACGGCAAACCGGGCAGGATCTCCCGGGCATTAAGAGGAATGTATATACGGATGGCTCTCGATGAATCAGGAGAAGAGTAGAGTATCCTGTGGCGATAATCTCCAACCGGCCGGGAGAGAGCGGTGGCTTTGGTCGGAAAAACTGCTGCCTCTGTTGGTGCTGTTTATTTCCGGCTGCTCTATGATACCAGCAACAGTGTATGATAAAGAGCATCAGGCGGTAACTCCCGGCAGGGAATTTGTGATATGGATGCTTTCGGATATTCAGCCTGCAAATAAAAAGGGGAGGGAGGTATTTGAAAGGGCCATCGAGGATGTCAATTATCATGTACCGGATATTGATCTGGCTGTGATGGCAGGTGATCTGCTTAAATCGCGGAGTCGAAGTGAGGCGTTTGAGTGGTTCCTGGAAACCCGGGGCCGCTCCTATATCAGGGACTGGTATGAGATAGCCGGTAATCACGATGTTCGGAGTGGAGAACTTTTCTGGCAATACATTAAAAAACCTTCACACTACGGCGTGCGGGTTGGCAATATCCTGCTGCTTTTGCTTTCCGATGAATCTGTTGCCTCCCGGACTGATATTTCTGATGAAACATTTGCCTGGTGGCGGGAATCTGTCATTCAAAACCAGGGAAAAATTATTATTACTATAACTCATGCTCCATTGCGTCACAGCGGACTTTTTACTTCTTTTCTGGCCAGTAGAAGAATTAATGATTCTCCCCGTTTTGAGCAGGTATTGGAGAAGTACAGGGTGGCCGTGTGGGGTTCCGGTCATTCTCACCTTCCCCAGGGGATGGCAGGTACAATCAGTATTCAACCGCGCCTTGGAGGGACCTGTTTTATTAATGTCAGTGCAATTCGTGAAGATAGTTTTATGGACAGTCAGTCAAGATTCCTTATTTTTAAAGAAGGTTCGGATTCTGTATGGATTCGTTCCAGAAACCATAGCAAAAACCGTTTTGATCCTGGTCTGGATGTTCGGTTTAAACTTGATAAACGGTTTGTCTGGGATGGTACAGAGCCGGAGATGGTTCTTCTTCCGGATGACATGTGAATTTTATATGATGCGGCGTGGACGTTTACCGGTATCCTGCTGTAACACTGCGGTTCAAGGAAACTACCAAAGAATGATGCTGAGGTTCAGTGGTAATTAAATAATACGTTATAATTAGAACTGCGGCAAAATAGATCGGGCCGCAGCCGATTTTCAGATTAACTGGTGAATATTATGTGGCCTTTTAAAAAAAAGACGCTGACTGGACTTGCAAGGACGTGTGGCTGAGCGGCTAAAATTGGTCCGACGGATCTGTCGGACGCGCTGAATGGTTTAAACCCGCCTTCTGATCCTGATCTTCTTGTAGGCTTTGAGACCTCTGATGACGGTGCAGTTTACAGAATATCTGATGATATTGCGATGATCAATACCGTTGATTTTATCACTCCTCCCGTGGACGATCCATACTGGTTCGGTCAGGTTTCGGCGGCTAACTCCATCTCTGACATCTATTCCATGGGAGGCAGACCTCTCACCGCTTTAAATGTGGTGATGTTTCCTTCCGGGCATCTGGATATGGGAGTTCTTAGGGAGATTCTACGCGGGGGTAATGACAAGGTTATTGAGGCAGGCGCCTGTCTTGTCGGTGGGCACACGGTGGACGATAACGAGCCAAAGTATGGTCTCTGTGTGAACGGAGTGGTTCATCCCAAGCGGATTATTACCAACACAGGTGCAAAACCTGGAGATGCGCTGATTCTCACCAAGCCTCTCGGTTCGGGCGTACTTTTTAACGCAGTGAGGTCAGGCAAGTTTTCTCTCAGGGAGCTTGAGACATCCGTACTGCCTGTTCTCGCTTCACTGAATGATGTTGGAATAGAGAAGGCTCTGAACTACGACCTTCATGCCTGTACTGATGTAACAGGTTTTGGAATCCTTGGACACGCTCTGGAGATGGCTGAGGGGAGCGGTGTTCATGTTCGAATTGATTTTCACAGCCTGCCTTTTTATTCAGGTGCCCGTGATATGTATAAAAAAGGGGAGTCGACCGGCAGTAACAAGGCTAATAGAGCTCTCGTTGCCAAATATCCGCTTCTCATGGAATGTACCCTTGAACAGGCTGAGCAGGAGCTTCTCTATGATCCGCAGACATCAGGAGGCCTTTTGTTGTCTCTACCCGCTATACAGGCAGGACAGCTGCTGGATGATTTGTATTCCAGCGGAGTACAGGGGGAAAAGATCGGCGAAATAGTAGCAGGTGATGTGGGGATAACTGTTCTGTAGATTTTCTGCCAGAAGTATAATTTGATGTGTAGCTGGTGCATCGTAAAATTTAAAGTTTCGGATAAAGACGTTTCAGCCGTCGAGACATTGAGCTTTTCTCTTTCGGTGGAAAAGCTGTATAAAGTTAAGCTTTGTCCTGCTCCTGTTGTAACGTTGCTCGATCTTCTCTTCAGGGTCTACTGCTATCCGGCAATGAAACCGTAAATAGCACCAGCAAGAACTGCCCCGCAAAATCCAAGGAGTACATAAGCGGCAAAAACCCGGCGATGCACTAAGGCAAAAACAGCAGTCATGGCCGGGATGCTGCTGACAGCACCTGCCACAACAAATGCCATTCCCGATCCAGCGGACATTCCCTGGTCCATAAGTCCTGAAACGACAGCCGGAGCAATGTAGGAGTTAAGATAGGCAGGAACTCCAACAATTGCACTCAGGATGATTGGAAAAAGACCCTCTCCCCCAACCACTGAAACGACGGTTTCTGCGGGCACATAATGAATCATCAGACTCTCGAGGGTATAGGCAAACAGCATCCATTTCAACAGAAACGCAGCATTGTATTTAAATTCATATTTGAAAACATTTATCCGGGATTCTTCAGACCAGAAATTGTAAACGGGTTTCTCATTAGTAAAGCCGCCTGTTTCACAACAATTGTCGATGCCACCACTGTAATTCGCTGAACAACTGTTAAGACTTACTGCGTTTCGGCGAGGCTTGAGCGGATTTTTAAAGTACCCTGATGCTGTAAAAAATTTAACAATAAAACCTCCCATTAATCCAAGTGCTACTGCAATAACAGCCTTACTGATCGAGAATTTCCATCCCAGGACGCCGGCAGTAATCAGCAATGTTGGAGGATCTATTAACGGTGAAGAGAGCCAAAAGGCCATAATCGGAGACAAAGGGGTGCCCAGCGCAAGCAGTCCGGCAATAAATGGGATTACCTCACACGAGCAAAACGGTGCTAATCCGCCTATAAGAGCAGCCAGGACAATCATTCGATTTTCACGTCCCTTGAAAGCTTGAGCAACCAACGCTTCAGCTCCTGTTGCTTTAAGACCTGCGATAAGCAGGACAGCAAAAAGCATATATGGAACTGTATGAGCAAGGTTCTGCAGTGTCAGCCTGCCGAGAGGAACCAACTGGTCAATGTCAATTATGCTTAAAAAACCAAATATTAAGATAATAAGCAGGTATATCTTATCCACTCTACCGAAAAATGATGGAATTAAAGGTGCTTCGTTTTTAACAGTGCAGTTACAGTTACCCACTTTCATGCTCCATTTAACTAGTTTTATAGTTATTTATGGCCAAAAACTGCTCGGCTTTTTCCGACTTGCTGTGTTAACTATTTATGCAACATTCATCAAGCAGATAATCACCAAGTAATTTAACGTGATCAAAATTGGCCTTATTGATTACTTCTCGTCCCTGTTTTTCCTGTACAATCAAATTTGCTGCACCAAGAAATCTCAAATGATGGGCCAGTGTTGAGGCCGGTATCTCTAACTGCTGCCTTATTTCACCAACGGTGAGTCCTTCAAACCCGGTCTTAACCAGAAGTAATAATACCGCAAGGCGAGATTCTGATCCCACGGCTCCAAATCCCTGTGCAGCTTCCTCTAATGATATCATGGTAACCCTGTTGTCTCGTTGATTAATAATCATATAACTAGATATATAGTTATATTGACAGTTGTGTCAAGGATTTTTTGGCATATTTTATAGCATGAAATAATCACCACTGTTTAAAATGAACTTGACAGCCTTCTGGGGTACATTACCAAGTTACCCTGCAACCCAAAGAATCCACGGAGTCCCTGCAATCAGGAAAACCAGCATATAGAAAAATGTTTTGATCAGGCCAAGGCGGTAGAGTTCGCCCTGCGTCAGGTAATCACTGGCAACAAAGATCACGTTCTGACTGCCGCCCTGTGGTGTCAGGGTTGAAAAATAACTACTGGCGAACAGCAACGCAAAACCCATCAAGTGGAGAGGAACTCCTGGTCTGCATCCTGTTCTCTGGTGTCCAGCGTTGTCAGTGACTCATCGAGAGTGGGACAAATGGTAATAAAAGTGTCTAATCCTGAAATTTCAAATACTTCAAGCACATGATCCTGCATACTGCAAGTGATAAACTGGTAGTTAGACAATTTATAGGCCTTGGCTGTATTCAGTATAATTCTCAGGCCGGCACTTGAAATATAGTCGAGATTATTGAAGTTGAAGACCAGGTGATGTGTCGGAGAGGTGAGGAAATCCTGCACCTTTCTTTCAAACTCCGGTGCGGTGTGAGAATCGAGACGACCGCTGAGATTGAAAATTGAAGCTCCGTTTTCCAGACTGATTTCTGTTTTCATGTCTGTTTGCTACAGGCAATCGCGATCACCTGCACTCCGTTGGTAGTTTTTTTATCAGGGTAAGTACGTTCTGGTTATTCTCTCGTTTATAGCTGCAGCCATCGCTGAATTTTCTCACAAGATGGAGCCCCAGTCCGCCGCATGATCGCTCTTCAAGGGGGAGTGAAATATCGGGTGCCGGTGTGATGGTGGGGTCAAACGAAGGGCCGTTATCCGTTACTGTTAATGTTATAACGGTATCTTCTTTCATCAATTCAATTCCAATTGTACATATGTTTTCACATCCTCCATGTTCAACGATATTGGTGACAAGCTCATCCAGAACAAGATTCAGCTCCCTGACTGTTTTCACGGAGAGGGACCATCGTTTTTCAAGTTTGACAAGATTTGCGTGCAGCTTTGTCAGCTCTGAATCTTTATTTGTTAATTGAAAGGAAATTTTCATATGTCAATCGGCAGGCATGGAATATGTTTTTACACCCTCCCTGTCAGGAGATGGGTGACTTGGTAAAAGTATAACAGGTTTTTTACAGGGCGGTTACACCCAATCTTGCTAAACAGCACGGTTCGGCCTCAGGGATATTTGCTTTCTCCCAGCGGTTAATTTCCTTTAGGGCAGCTGTCAGGGAAAGAGTCAGAGCCTCCGGGAACTGTGAAAGAACCTTTGAAAACTGATCCCTGCTGAGAGTGAGTACAGATGTTTCCATTTCAGCCGTCAGATTAAAGAGGGCGGGCATTCTGCCGAGGAGGGCGAGCGAGCCGAGGAATTCGCCTTCTCTGAAAATTCGCAGTGTTACCGGTGAGTTATTGTTTTCTTTTGCTGTAAGCGCCAGGATGCCATGAAGAACAAGGTAGGCTCTGTGGGGGTCATCACCTTTTTCGTAGAGAAGATCCCCCGGCATAAACTTTGTTCTGGTCGCCAGCAGAGCCAGTATCTTCAGCGCCTGAACCGGGAAAGGTGCGAAAAAAGGTAGTCCTTTCAGTAACTCCAGATTCTTCTGCATCTCTGGAATCTGTTCATTTTCTTCCGTAAATGAGCTCATGGAGTATTCCTTTTTTGTCGATAAGTTCAGAGTAAGTGCCCCATTCTACAATTTTTCCTGTCTTCATTACAGCGATTTTGTCGAAGGTGCTGATGGTGTCAAGCCGGTGAATAACAGCGATGACTGTTCTTTTCTGCTTCCATCTTGTCTCTATCAGGCGCTGAATCCTGGTCTGTGACTTGTTGTCCAGTGCTGATGTGGCTTCATCCATAATGATAACCGCAGGCTGTTTGATCAGTACTCTGGCGATGGCAAGTTTTTGTCTCTGTCCGCCGGACAGCCTGTCACCGGTACTGCCAACCTGAAAATTCATTCCAATTGCAGCAATTTGTTCCATACATTCCTCCTCAATGAGAAGGTGAATGATAGCCTGATTTATTTTCTCCTGGGCGTGGGTCAGATCGGACTTTGTCTTGCCAAAGAAGATGTTGTTGAGAATGGACTGGCCATGGATGTAATTATTTTCATCATAGAAGAGGAACAGCCCAGGTACTGTTCTGTCGCACCAATGAGGAAATTTATCCCGGGCTGAGAGAATAATTGCTCTGAAATTCTCTCTCAGAGGTGTCATTGTATGGATGGCGGGTGTGAAGTTGAGGGCCAGGCTGAGGAGAAAACTTTGTTCCTTTGGTACCAATGCAGATGGCTGTTTCTTTTTCAGGTGGTTCAGAACACGTTTACAGTCTTCAAGTCTGTCAGCAGGTACGGGACTGTTCTCAAAAAAGATATCGGGGGTTTCAACACCGCCAAGAATATCAAAAACCTGTTCAGCGAGTTCAACGCCAAGGTTGAAGAGGGGTTGAAGCAGGCCGGATTCCGTTAGAAAGATTCTGAATTTGGGGTTTTCAGGAAGAAGATGGTGGCCAAATTTTTTATCGTTTGCAGTCCCAAAGATAATATTTTCTGATACGCTTGAGTTCATATGGTAGGAGTGCTTATCAAAAAATTCCACATAATCCCGCATCCTGTCGCCAAAATCCTCCCTGAAGGTTCGCCTTATACGGATAATGGTTTTGATCATCTTGCTGTCATCCTGACCGATAAAACTGTCAAGACCAAAGCGCATAACATCGACGAAGAGGCCTGCCTGCTGAAGGACCAGAATCATCCTGTCAAGCTCCGGTTCGTCTCCGTTTACGTTGCTGTTCTCATTGTCGGTGGTGGGTTCGGGGAGTATTGGCTTGAGAGCGTAGAGGAGATTTTCTTTGATGGTACCGGTAAAAATAAACGGGTTTTGAGAAATGTAGCCCACATTTTTATTGAGTTCTGCCTTGCTGAGAGAGGAGACTTCCTCCCCACCAATAGTAATTGATCCCCTGGTATACTGATACATTTTACCGATACATTGGACCAGGGTACTTTTTCCGCTGCCGGAAAATCCAACAATGGCGAGATGTTCTCCGCCGGTCAGGGAGAAAGTGATGCCATTGAGCAGTTTATGACCATCTGAGGTTTCAAAGACAAGATCTTTCACCTCGATCCCGTTTGCCAGCTTGTGCGAATGTTCCGGCGGAGGAATCATGGGAAATTCAGGGGTTATATCGAAATACTCCATGGTGCGGCTGTAGCGGATTGAAGCATCCTGATAGGTCTGATAAAAAGTTATCAACTCTTTCCATGGGTCATAAAGCTTCTCCTGAGCTGAAAGGAAGGCGACCATGGCGCCAAGCTCAAGTTCTCCGTGCATGACCAGATATCCGCCAAAAATAAAGACCACGAAGGGACCAAGGCTGACAAAATAGTTGTTGGTGGTTTTTATACCGAATTTGTACAGAGACCATTGGATACGAGTCTTTTTCAGTTTTTCTACAAGAATATCAAATTTACGACTCTCTTGTCCGTATGCTCCATGCACCTGTACTTCGTGGATACCTGAGATCGATTCTGCAATCTGGTTGGAAGTCTCCCGGGAGAGGTCGACCCGTGTTTTGTTTGCAATGTTGGCCCTTTTCTGCAGGAGTGGAACGATAAAGACCGCAACCGGGTAGATAAGCAGAGTGGCCATTGCCAGCTTTGCGTGGAGGGAGAGAAGATATCCTGCAAAGGCCAGGAGAGTGAGAACATTGGTCACCGGTACTGCAAAAGCCTGACCTGCAAAGGTGCCGGCGGCACTTAACTCGGTCATGAGAGAAGAGACAACCATGCCGGGCTGGGTTGTTCGGAAGAATCCCAGGGGCATGTTGAGGATGTGATGATAAAGGCCCTGGCGCATGGTGAGCATTGATCGCTCTCCGATCAGTGCCTGCAGGTAGTTAATGGCCAGTTTAAGTAAACTGGTGGTTGTAACGGCGATAAGATAAATGACACAATAGAGAATAAGGGTGTGGACATCGCGCAGAGCAATGGATTCGTTGACAATTCTTTTCTGCATCTCCAGGGGAAGGACGCGGCTGAAAACGATCAGGATAATGACAAACAGAAGGATGATTTGTGGTTTGAGGTTACCGTTGAATGCCCAGTAAAAAAGTGATCTCTGAGTCACCAGGGGAGTTGTTTTGTCTGCCTCCTTTTGCTGTTTTTGTTCGTGTTTAGCTACCAATGTGGTTGCCTCATGGTACTGATCGCATTTCCTGCGAATTATATTTTCAGACAATCTAAGGAGGGTAATATATTTTTAACTGTAAACAATTATGCGGGAATGTCTATAACTTCCAGGTTTATCCAATCTCTTATCTTGACTTGTAGGACTGCCGTCTGCCCGGGAAGACGGAAAAAGAAATTAATTCTGCCCCATTTCCGGGTGGCTGTAGAATTAAATGCGAATAAATTTTTGTAGTACCTTGAAAGAAAGAAAAAAGGATGGTATTAACTGCGCGCAGTATTAAACTGAAAGCTTATTGACAAATACACATAAATGGATGTATGTGGTATCTCGTTGCATTTGTGATCCTTTTGTGCAGTGCAGGTGGGGATGCTTTTCGTTTTTGATTGTTTTTTGTTGGTTACGCTCATAAGCAGGGCGCGTTGATTCTCCTGGTATCATGGTTGTATTGATCTTTGTCTTATCAAGCAGTCTAGTATATGCGGCGCCAGATAGCGAATGCAGAGAGATCTTCGAGGCACTTATCCGGCTTGAGTTTGCTGGGTATTGTGCGGCATCGTTTCAGCAGAATAATATTATCTTTCTTCTAAAGGATGAAAAGGAAAGTTGAAAAACATGAGGTTTGAGCATGAAAATTAATGACCTGGAACAGTTGGAAAGTGAGGATATAACCACTTTACCGTCAACTGAAAGGAGAACGTTTTTAAAAATGGGACTGGCTGTAACCGGGATGTATCTAAGTGGCACGGTACTTTCCCTGACAACTGCCGGCAGGGTAAATGCGGCAAATGTCGTACCCGAATCGGGGGAGTATCCCTACAATCCCCATTACAGTATGGTTATGAGAGAGCATCTCTGTATTGACTGTGAACGCTGCAAGGAAGCATGTACAAAGACCAATCATGTTCCTTCCCATGGCTTCCGTACCACGATACTTGAGAAACGTCGCAGTCTCGGTGGGGATGCCTATGAAACCATATTTGTGCCTGTGCTCTGTAATCATTGTAACAGACCTCCCTGTGTAAGGGTGTGCCCGACAACAGCAACATGGAAAGACGAAAAAACCGGAATTGTGGTTATGGAACCGAGTCGCTGTATCGGGTGCAAAACATGTATGGCTGCCTGTCCCTATAATGCCCGATACTTTAAAGAAGAGACCAGAGCAGTGGACAAGTGCAATTTTTGTCTGGATACCCGTCTTTCAAAAGGTGAGACAACAACTGCATGTGCTGAAGCCTGTCCCGCCGATGTTCGTGTTTTTGGTAATCTTGCGGATCCCGACAGCAGGGTGTTCCAGCTGCTTCACTCTCCCGGAACCACAGTTTGGGTTCTGCGGCCTGAGACTGGTGCTATGCCAAACGTTTTTTATATTAACTCGTAGTTTAAGGATAGTTATGCAGTCTGAGCTGCCCGGTTGAGTCAGCGGGGAGCCTGCAGATATGTGGGGGAATTATAAAATGAAGAAGATATTGTTAATGTTGCTCTTTGCCACTTTTTTGTTTGGCGGGGCAATCCTTGCTGCAACCGGTGGTGATCAGGCAAAGGATGATGAGTATGATGAAGATGAGTATGGTCCGGCGGATCCGATTATCTGGGTAAAGCCGGTAAAATCAGTGGTTTTTGAGCATAAAATCCATACCATGGAAGCGGGGCTGGATTGTGATTCCTGCCATGACGACCTGTTTGAGATGGAGGCGGGTGTGGCAGAAGAGAATGATGATTTTACCATGGAATCACTCTATGATGGCGGTTACTGTGGCTCCTGTCATGATGGGGATACAGCTTTTGCCTCTGATACGCGATGTACTGCATGTCATATCGGGGTGAGGGGACATACCCGCTTGGTGGGAGAAGAGGAGATGCCCTCTCACTGAGATAACAACAGATATGCATCAGACCGACCTTGAAAGCCTGCATCAGGTGATGAATATGCCGGGTTTAACGAAGCCGACGAGGAGTTTTTACGATGCCATCAATAATAAAAATGTCGGAGGAAATACGTAATGGAAGGGAATGTAACAATCACATCTGCACCTGAGGCTATCAAACCAGCTATCAACAGGTTAATGTGGCTTGCTCTTTTCATGATCTTTATCGGTGTGGCCGGAGCTGTTTACGCACAAATTATTGGTCATCACCACGCCTTTGCAAATACCAGGGAGATGCCGTGGGGGATGCTTATTGGTGTCTATGCCTATTTTGCCATTATCTCAACCGGGCTATGCGTACTGGCTGCATTTAGTCATGTTTTTGGCGGTAACCGTATGGCTCCGGTGGCAAACAGGATGGTCTGGCTGTCTATCATGGCTCTGCTGGGTGCCTTTACAGTGATTGGGCTTGAAATCGAGAATCCCTGGCGTATGCCGCTGGGAGTTATTCTTCATCCTAATGTGACTTCCAATATCTGGTGGATGGGAACTTTGTATGGGATGGCTGTGGGGATCATGCTGCTTGAGTTTGGCTTGATTCTGACCAAACGTTTTACTGCGGCGGTTATTTTCGGTGTACTTGCAGCCATAGCCGAATCTCTTGCCAACAGTAATCTCGGCTCTGTCTTTGCCTCCCTCAGCTCACATCCTTTCTGGTACGGAGCACAACTCCCCATCTTTTTCCTTGGCTCTGCTGTACTTTCCGGTGCGGCAGCCATAGTCCTGTTTACTCACTATTCATATATTCTTCAGAAAAAGGAAATAGGTGAGTATACTTTTTTAAGTCTGCAGACAGCAGGAAAGATAATGATATTAATGACTTTTCTTGTCTCTGTGGCAACAGGATGGAAGTTTGCAAACGCGTATTCCGGATCGGAAGCGATGGTTATGGCTGCGGACTCACTTACCAGTGGACCGCTGTCCACTAATTTCTGGGTGTTCGAGATCGGCATCGGTCTCGCGCTTCCCTGTCTGCTTCTTGTGGTAACCCGGCTGAAATCAGTTTACGTCATGTCGACTGCAGCACTGATGATTCTTGTCGGCCAGTTCTTTTCCCGCTTTAATCTGGTTGTCTCCGGGGAGATTGTTCCGGCTAACTACGGTTTTGTCGGTGTTCCGCAATACTTTTCCTATTCACCAACTGTGGCTGAGTATCTGCTGGTTATAGCCGGGTTCGGAGTCGTGGGATTTGGTTTTCTTGCCGGAGAGTGGTTTCTTGGTAAAGTTTTCCATCATAAAGTCTTTCACCCCCATACTGACATTGACCACCATTGATAGAGTTCCTAACCCGAATGTAGGTCGGAATTTTAAAATGCTTGGATATGTACCATGGTGCTTTATATAGGCATATAATTTCAAAATACACTTCTCAATTTCTCGGAGTCTTCGCTTACCTGTTTTTCTTTACAGCTTTTACGGAGTAAGGTACTAAAAAAGGGAAGAGGCTGTCCATCCTCTTCCCTTTTTTATTGCAGGAGTGAGTTCGAGTGATCAGGCTTTGTCAGGGTCAAAATATTTGAATTTCTGCTCATTGAGAATGTTGTCCACCGAGCGCATATTTCCTTTCATATAGAAAATATTCGGTTTTGTATCATCAGCAGGACGTATTACCCAGACCTTCTCTTCAAGCTGGTGCACAAGCTTGTAGACTATATTCTCAGGATCTGTGAGATTACCGAATGTCCTCGCTCCGGTTGGGCATGCTGCAGAGCATCCCGTCTGTTTTTCTCCCTTGGAAAGCCTCTTGTCCCAGCAGAAATCACATTTGTCAACGGCCCGTCTTTCAGCACTGAAGTATCTTGCGTCGTAGGGGCAGGCGAGCATACAGGTCTTACAGCCGATACATTTTTTACTCTCCATGCGGACAATACCGGTAACCGGATCTTTATAGGTGGCTTTGGTAGGACAGGCTCTTACGCAGGGAGCGTTGTTGCAGTGGTTGCAGAGTACCGGGATAAATTCTACCTGTTTATCCAGTGTACCACTGTATTTTTTTGTCAGAATACGGGTTCTGTAACCATACTCGGGAACATGGTTGGTCTCATTGCAGGCATCGACACATTTTTCGCAGTCAATACAGAGTGACTGACGGATTACCATGCTGTAGTGCGGGTTGTATGGATACTTTTTAATTAATTCTGCTCCTCCACCTGATGCGTGTGCAGTACCGATAAGTGATGTCAGTGAGAGTATTTTGCCGCCTGCATATACCCCGGCAATACCAAGACCGAGTTTCAGGAATTTTCTTCTCTCCCTGGCAGTAATTGACCCGGTGCCTTCATTTTTCAGGGTATCAAAGTTTATTTTAGGGAATTTCATATATAATTACCTTTTTACTTTACGTTCAGTATGGTGATATGAGTGTCGGTTTCAATGGGTTTGACGTATCATCTGAGAAAAGACACTCCTTCCTGTTACCAGATCCTGTGGTGACGCTTCATGGCCTCTTCTTCTGTTTCGCCTTCCTCCATGAAGTGGATGGCACCACAACCCGGGCAGATATAACCGCCGTCAGGTACGATTTCATGTTTTTCAAGCTGATGACCGTTAAGCATTTTTTCTCCTGCAAAATAGGCAAAGCCGATAAAACCGATACCAGAGAGTGAAGCCATTATTTCATGGAATGTCGGGGTATAGTTGAGGAGATGTGATTCCTCGACAACACCAAGTGAGTGGTAAACCGATTCTATCTGGCCGGGAATGACAATATCATACCGCATAAAGAAGATACCAATCATCATCAGCCCGGTTGACCAGAGGATCAGGTTGAAATTATTTCCACGTGAGCGGATCAAAAGGTAGAGGGGCAGAAACATGCCGAGAAAAATTTCAAACACCCAGAAGTTAATAGCATAATCGCCTGTCAAAAGAGACATGAGGACCAGCTGTTTTCCCTCTGATACCATGCCGGTGATGATCTTCCAGCTAGTGAAGAAAATAATGACTGAAATGAGAAAAATGGTGATCTGAGTCACCGCCTTGACAGCACGTTCCATACGCTGGTTCATGATTTCAGGGTTAATTTTCCAGCCAAGAGTGGTGAAAAAGAGAATGGCACATCCCCCTGACATAGCAGCAGAAAAAATGAAATAGATGGGCAGATAGGGTCCATACCAGAATGGACGGCCGTGCAGCATGCCAAATACGGCGCCCAGGTTACTATGGGCTGCCACACCGATGACTAAACCGAAGAATCCCATCAATCTTGAAAGGGTATGGTTTTGATCAAGGAGAAAGTAGTATTCAATCATCATAAAGACCAGGTAGGCGCCATAGAGGGTTCCCATCCACCACATATTTGAAACAAAGTTCGGAGAGATAACATTCCAGATGGCCATCCTGAAGGGATTCTCAATGTCAAAGAAGATGATACAGAATCCGCCAAACATAAAGACGATTGACATGAAGACTGCACGCTTGGCAATGGGCATAAATGCCTCTCCGCCAAAGACATGGCCTATGGATGAAACGATACAGAGGCCTGTCGAGGTAACGACACAGAAAATGTATGCAGAGATAAGAAGACCCCATGATATCTGTTTAGTCACACCGTAGACATGATGGTAGCCTACAAAAAGGGCATGCAACCCGACGGCTGCCCCGGCGAGAGTAAGCAGGACAAAAAATCCCATAACTGCTTTGTATCCGGGGCTAGCATCTTGTAAGGCTTTTACACCATGGAAGCCCCATTTTTTTGAAATATTAACGATTCTGCCAGTCATTTTTTCCCCTTTTGCATATGTATATCATTAACTATTTATGGGTTTCCTTACCATGTGCATCTTTCGTTTTGTCATCCCCGTTTAGTTCGGCTAAACCCTTCACTCCAACGTGACAGACAGTACACCGGGTGAGGTAACCGAAAGCCTGCGAGGCATCATGACAGGTACCGCAGTATTTCTTATGAAGGCTTACCAGATATTCTCTCTTCTTCGCCGGATCATCTGAGAGGATACCCGGTTGTTCTTCGACGGTGCCCCTTTTCATGGCAAATACTTCTTTATGACAGGATTCACAGGAGAGTTTCTCCTTTTCCACATGAATAGCGTGATCAAAGACTACCGCTTTAACAGGCTGAGTAAAAACAATCTTTTCAGAGGGCGGGAAATGGCATGATTCACACTGAGTTGCAGAGTCAAAGGCATCATCTCCGTTATGGCAGGAGCCACAATACTGGCCCTTTTTAAAGGAACCCATAGTGAAATTTTTGCCTGCAGCTGCAGCACCTTTTTTCATTGTAAATGTTTTGGAGTGGCAGCTTTCGCATTCAAGTCCATATTCTTCAACATGGGCTGTATGGCTGAATGCGGCTTTGGTCGGTTCATTCCAGACAATAGTCTCTTCGGAAAAACTGTGGCATGCTGCACAGTTTTCGTCAGTTGCAAAGGCAGTATCTCCATCGTGACAACTGCCGCAGGATTGACCATCTGCCATGGCCTTCATGGTGAAAGCTTCATTTCCCTCGACTGCACCCGCCTCCATTTCGAAGATATCATCATGGCATGATTCACAATCGAGACCAGCTTCCATAGTATGCACTTTGTGGTTAAAGGTGGCCTTGATCGGTTTGTTCCATTCGATAGGTTTCTCAGGGCCATAGGTGTCTTCATCGTAATCTTCGCTGGCAAAACTGTAGCCGGCAAGAAAGAAGAATGCTGAAAGGATTATGAAACTCGTCGTTAGAACAGGGACTTTGATCATTTTCGTGCTCCAGTAGATATTGGTCAGAGTGAAATGAAGAATAAAACAATCTATATTCGGTAAGCCGGTTGATATTTTATAATTACATGAAATAGTAAAATAGCAGGACGTTCCTATCGTACGACAAAGTGTACTGCGACCGGGTAGCACTTTGTGACGATGCTTTAACGTTTTTGGCCTTGACTGTCAAGTCAAAGTTGGTGGCATCGTAAAAAGTTAAATCTCTTTATTGATTCGGGCAATACGTTCAGCCGCTTCTATAATATGCTGCACAATTTTTGTTTCTTCAGGGCCCATTTCCACTTCCCTGTAAGAATCTGAAAGTAACTGCGCATAGTTAATGATACCGTTGGATAAATTGGTGCTCTCATTGATTATGGTGGAAAAACGGTCATTGTCGGTGTGAGGGTTGTTCTCTGAGTCTGAAATCGTATTGATATTCTCAAACAGTGAGTTCAGCCGCTGGGTAAACATCGCAATCTCACTGCAGGCATCCCTGTCCTGTATGAACCCGTTATATACTATGTCAGAGTTTTCCGCCTGGGATGAGAGGCGGAGGAGGGGAAGCATTGCTCTCTTATAGAGTATTATCAGCGAAAAACTTATCATGCAGATAACTGCACCAAGCGCACCTATCATCACGGTCTGAAACTGTACTACCTTTGCCCGCATCTGGCTGACAATAATCCTGTCAAACTGCATCAGATATTCGGCAAGGGTGCGCATTTTACCTTGAAGATGAAGGCTTTCCGTGATCCTGTCCCCTTTGGCGGACGAAAGGTCCTTTACTGCAATGGCCAATCCTGAAAGATCAACCTGTCTGGCCATATCGAGTCGGTATTGTCCGGGGATCAGAGTGTTTTCCTGGAGTCTCAGCAGAGACGAATGCAGCTTTTTGAATTGATCTGCTGCTGTTGCAAGCTCTTGCCACTCTTTTTTTATAAGAGATGTTGTAATCTGTTCTCTAAGAGTCGAGAATTGAAAGATCATCTCTTCACTTTGACTGATAATTGAACTGTACCTGGCCGTCAGTTGATACTGGCGGACATAAAGAACAACAACAAAAATAAGAAGAACGGCGACTCCCATAAAGGCCAGGTAGCTTGTTTTTTTTAAAGAATACATGACTTATTTTTTTAATTTTGAGTGTATACAGGTGTCAGCTGCCGGACACTCCCTGCATTGATGGGTCGCCTGAATACCTGCAGCTATCTTTTCAGTAAAGTGGCATGCAAGGATGATTTCAAACTCCTCTTCGTCGAGAGTCTCCACGTCGAGAAGGATGGTTGCCAATTGCTTTAGGAGATAGAATTTCTGTTTGAGAATTGTTACCGCTTCATCATACGACGCATCAAGCAGTTTCTTGATCTCACTGTCGATGGATTCCGACGTCTTATCACTCATTTCCAGTCGCTGAACATTTGCGCCTAGAAAACCGGAGTCATCTATAGCCATGGCCTGTGGACCAATGACATCACTCATCCCCCATTTACATATCATATTTGTGGCAATTTCGGTTGCCTGGACCAGATCACCCTGAGCTCCGGTTGTTCGCTGCTGGAAGGCTATTTCCTCTGCAGCCCTCCCTCCCATGAGGATAGTAATTCTACTTTTAAGGTAATTGTAGCTGTAACTACTTCTGTCTGTAACGGAGAGTTGCTGGGTCTGCCCAAGAGCACGTCCCCTTGGAATAATAGTTATTTTATGGATGGGATCAGCTTCCGGCAGGGATTTGGCAATTATTGCATGCCCGGCCTCATGAAATGCCAGGGCTCTGCGGTCATCTTCGGAGATGATCATGCCTTTTCTCTCAACACCCATAAGTATACGGTCCCGGGCATGTTCGAAATCCTCATAATCAATCTTGTTTTTTCCATCTCTTGCAGCCATCAGTGCGGCTTCATTGACCAGATTGGCAAGTTCTGCACCGGTAAAGCCGGGAACCATATGAGCAATTTTATTCATATCAAGCCCTGGAGAAAGAGATACTTTTGCGCCGTGGATTTCCAGGATTTTTTCCCGCCCTTTCAGGTCCGGGGGCAGGATATTCACCTGCCGGTCAAATCGTCCCGGTCGTCTTAATGCAGGGTCTAAAATGTCAGGTCTGTTTGTTGCCGCCAGGACAACAATCGTATCAGAGCTGCTGAATCCATCCATTTCAACAAGGAGGGCATTGAGTGTCTGGCTTCTTTCATCCTGGCCACTGGCAGTTGCACCACCTGCCCGTCTGCCGCCGACAGCATCAATCTCGTCGATGAAAACAATGCAGGGCGCTCTGGTTTTGGCTTCCTTGAAAATATCCCTTACCCTGGAGGCCCCGACACCAACAAACATTTCTACGAAGTCAGAACCGCTGAAATTGTAGAAAGGTACGTTTGCCTCTCCCGCCACAGCTCTGGCAAGTAATGTTTTGCCGGTGCCGGGAGGACCCTGAAGCAGAACTCCTTTGGGACTGACTGCACCAATCTGACTGTATTGGGATGGGTTTTTTAAAAAATTTACAATTTCCTGCAGCTCTTCCAGTGCCTCAGGAATGCCGGCAACATCATCAAAAGTAACCAGACTGGTACCACTATCAGGCAGGATGAGTTTTTCCGTGGCAAATTTATTGTCCTCCTCCTCAAGCCGCTTTTTCTTACTCAGGGAAATAATAACCGTGAGAACGAGCAGGATTACATAAATTAAGGCGATGGTCTTAAAAATAAGCTCAGATCTATCCTTTTTGAAATTAATCTGGATATTTTTTTCCTGGAGCTGGGAAATCAGCTTCTCGGCATTAGGTACCGTGGTCTCATATTTATCTCCATCGGCATGCTGCGCTACTACCCTGTTGCCGATAAAGGTGATTGCTTTAAGGTCATGGTTGGCAAGGCAGTAGCGAAATTCGCTGTATGTCACGGTTCGTAATTTATGCTCGAGCTGCCAGCTGCCGTATCCAATGCCGAGGAGAATGGTAAAAATAAAAAAAATAAAGAGGTTACGAACTAAAATTGCCATTTGTTGTCCAGGTGAAGATTGTTTTTGGTCAGGGAGTATCAGCCTGTAATACACCATAACCTGACTGCTGGAGGCAATACTATAGATTATTTGATTTTATCACCCTGTTATAGGCTGCCTTTGCCGGTAAAATCAAAAAAGCCAGAGAGATTGAATCCCTCTGGCTTGAAAACGAACTGCATTATATACCCTTAAACGGGCATGGAGCTGATTTTACATAGTCCCGAATGTTGTGCTTATAAAACTCCTGATTAAAGATACAGGTCCGCCAGCGGACATAAAAGCGCTGGAGAGACATACAAGACCCCATATCCCGACTATTGCGGCAAATGCAGCTGTTGTATACATACCGACCTTATGAAGTTCACTGCTGGTCTGCTCTATTTCATGAACACTGGTGGCTGGCTTGGTAATTGTTCTGGAGATTGCTTTTTCTTCCACGTGAGTTCCCTCTGTTTGAAAATCTAATTTAAATTTTATCTGCTGTAGCAGTTATCCTGCAAGGGCTTTGAAAAAGCTGTTTACCAGCTCAACCGGACCGCCGCTGCTGATAGTGCCGGCGATAAGACACAGCGTAGCCCAGCAGCCAATCACTCCAGCCGCTATTGCAATCGTGTAAACACCTACCTTGGATATTTCGGTGGTGACATCGGCTTTATCATTAGCTCTGCTTCTGCTTTTTTCTATGGAGTGTGCGGTGTCCATTTTAACCCTCTGCCAAATTTATGAGATTGTCCGATTCTCTTTATTTTCCTTTTCAAACGCTGGTATCAGCCGGCAAGAGCAGAAAAAAAGTTTGCGATCAGTCCGACAG
>JAFDME010000102.1 GCA_019306075.1 Deltaproteobacteria bacterium
TGGGATATTATGTCACTGTTGATTCAAATGGTTATCTGTTTCACGATCTGCTGAAGCGGACTTCACCGGAACTTCTTGATTTTCTCAGTTTCAGCCTTGATGGACCTGACAGTACGGTTAATGATCCCATAAGGGGTGAGGGCGTGTTCGATATCTGTACAGCTAATATAGAAAAGGCGGTTCGATCCGGCTATCGCGCCAGTGTGATCTATACCGTCAGCAGCAGAAATATTGATCACCTTGAGCGTATGGTCCCCCTTTTAGCCACTCTTGGGGTAAAGAAATTTTTTATTCAGGTTATCGGTTTGAGGGGTGTGTCGGCGCACCTTGCTGATGCGGAAAAAATTCAGGTAAGCAGAGAGCAGTGGCTGCAGACAATCCCCGCAGTTGCAGAAAAAGCAGCTCAAAGCGGCATTCACGTCACCTATCCAAAAGTTTTCCTGGGAAAGGATGAGCAGTTTGAATGTGCAGGAAATGTAGCAGAAAATTTCTTTATTTTTCCCAATGGAAGAGTGTATCAGTGTCCCCTCTGTGAGGATCATCCCATCCATTCAATGGAAATAGTGAATAATAGACTGGTTAAGCCTGAAGGGTTGACTGAGGAGAGTTTTTTCGGGCTGAAGATTGAGGAGGGGTGTGTGATGAATAAACTGCTGCAGCCGGATACCATAGAATATGACAAGGCTGGTAAACCTCTTTATAAGATTTCATGTTGTCTCTTGAAGCAGGAAATAGGCTAAGGTTTGTCATCACCCTGTACACTTTTTTTCCCAAACAGGAGGGACATAAATATCCCGGCTTCATAGAGAAGAAAAAGGGGTATGGACAGCAGCGCAGTCGCCATGAAATCACCAGCTGTAAGGAGAAAAGAGAGAACGATAATGGCGATATAAAAGTAGATACGCTTGCGGCGGAAATAATCACCATGAACCAGTCCGGCCTTTCCCGCCATTACCATCAGAAAGGGGATCTGAAAAGCGAGACCGAAGGTGAGGATGGTTCGGGCGACAAAGGTAAGGTACTTGCCAAGTTTTGGCAGGGGTATCAGTCCCTCGTTGGCATAACTCATAAAGTATGAGAGCATCTTAGGCAGTACTGCGAAATATGCAAAGCCGGCCCCGGTTGTAAAGAGAACAAACGCCCAGAATACTATTATTACAGCCATTTTTTTTTCGTTTTTCCGGAGGCCCGGTGAGACAAAAACCCACAGTTGATAGAGGGCGACCGGCAGGCTTGCAATTACTCCAACAAGAAGAGCCAGCTTGATATAGGCAAGAAACGCTTCCGGCAGGTTTGTATAGACTAATTTGTAGACCAGGGGGCTGGCGTTAAACAGCGGGGAGATAAAAAGTTGGGCAATCTGTTCGGCGAAAATATATGCCACCGCGGTACAGCAGATAACCGATAAACAGACCTTTATCAGCCGTTTCCTTAACTCAAGGTGGTGGGGTTTGAAGAACTCGAGACTACGTTCCAGCAGGGGAATTGTACTCTGCAGATTATAGTTTGCCATCCGGTTTCTCATCTTCTTCCGAGATATCGATTACCACTTCAGCCGGTGACAGGCCCGATTCTTCCAGCACAGGGTCCTCCTGTTCTTCAGCATCCGAATCAGCAGGAGGGTTCACACCACCTGTTAAGTCAATGGAATCCCTCTCAAAGGGCTGTGTTTCAAGAAGATTGTCTTTAAGAGATCTGGCAGCTTCTTCAAGATCCGGCCGGATATCATCCAGGGGATTGCCTTCTTCTGTGAACGACTCCTTTAATCCTTCTGCTGTTTTTTTCAGTTCCATCAAGCCTTTGGCCAGCGATCGTGCAAGATCAGGGAGCTTGTCAGGGCCAACAACAATAAGGGCTAAAGCCAATATAAGAATCATTTCCGGCAGACCGATACCAAACATAACTGGAAACTCCGACTGAAATATGAAAAAATACAGATACCCCGACAGCCACCCGGAAAAACTGGCGCCGACACAAATGTAAGGTATTTAGCCACCAGTGTCAACGCCGGTGATTTTCAGGTAATTGATAGTAATGGTAAGATATTGAATCTGTGCATTTAACTTGAAAAAGTGATTGTTCGCCTGGAAAAATTTGATTCATTGACTTTCTCTCTCCCGTTGGCTATATTCTTGCGTTTGTCTTCTGGGAATAGAAGATGTTATAATGATGTTTCCACTATCTGCCGGATATACGGCAATTGAATTTTGGAAGGGAGATACCAGATGTCCAGTGTGGTTGTGGTTGGAGCTCAGTGGGGAGACGAGGGCAAGGGGAAAATTGTCGACCTTTTGACGGGTTATGCTGACTATGTTGTTCGTTTCCAGGGAGGAAACAATGCGGGTCACACACTGGTCGTTGACGGCAAAAAGTATGTTTTTCATATCATTCCTTCAGGCATTCTTTATCAGGATAAAAAGTGCATGATCGGCAACGGGGTAATAATTGATCCCGGTGTACTGCTTGAAGAAATTGATGAACTGCAGGAGCAGGGATTGCCTGTTACTCCCCCGCGCCTTATGATTAGTGAGAGAGCTCATCTGATTATGCCCTACCATGCCTCTCTGGATCAGACAAAAGAGGCCGCTCTCTCCAAAAATAATAAGATAGGAACCACCGGCCGGGGTATTGGCCCCTGCTATATTGATAAAGTCGGCCGTACAGGGATTAAGGCAGGTGATCTGCTGGACGATGCTCTCTTTCGCGATAAACTGTCCGCGGCTGTAGAAGAGAAAAATTTTCTTCTGACCAGAAAATTTAATGCTCCGCCGGTTGTTTTTGAAGAGATTTATAAGAAATTTCAACTTTACAGGGAGAGGTTGTCTCCTTATCTTGGAGATGTTTCAGTAGAACTGGACAGGGCGAGAAAGCTGGATCAGAATATTCTGTTTGAGGGCGCTCAGGGAACACAGCTGGATATTGACCACGGAACATACCCTTTTGTTACATCCTCAAATACAGTGGCTGGAAATGCCTGCAACGGCGCAGGGTTTGGCCCTGCTCATATTGATTCAGTGGTCGGCATATTAAAAGCTTATACAACCAGGGTGGGTGCGGGACCTTTCCCTTCGGAACTGTTTGACCAGGTTGGTGAACAGCTTCAGGAAAAAGGTCATGAATTTGGAGCCACTACCGGCCGGCGTCGCAGGTGCGGATGGCTTGACGGGGTTGTGGCTGCCGATGCGGCAAGGTTGAATGGACTTACCGGGCTCGCCATTACCAAGCTTGATGTATTGAGCGGTCAGGATAGTCTGAAAATGGCCACCTCTTATGAACTGAAAGGGCGCAGGCTTACTGCGATGCCGTCCAATATTAATGAGGCTGCAGCCGTCGTACCAGTATACGAGAGTCTTGAAGGGTGGAAAGAGGAGATTGATCAGGTAAAAAGTTTTGATGATCTTCCCCCTTCTGCCAGAGAGTATGTCAGGCGCATTGAAGAATTTACCGGAGTGGAGGCGGATATTATCTCCGTTGGACCGGATAGAGATCAGACACTGTTGTTGAAAAACCCTTTTGAAAAGTAATAAAAGGTAACAAAAACGAGGTTTTGAATGGCTAGAATTACATGTGAAGATTGTCTGGCTCAGATTGGCGATGATAATCGCTTCAATTTGATCCATCTTGCGGTGAAACGGGTTCAGCAGCACCGTCATGGAGAACCTTTTCTTGTGGACGGGAAGAATAAAGAGATCGTCATGACATTGCGCGAGATTGCTGCCGGTAAAGTGGGGTTTGGTAATATTGACGAGTTACCTGATATGGGAAAAGATGAGGATGGAGCGGCTGAAGAAGAGGATGACGCTTTAGCAGCCGTTTCAAAGTAGAACATTCTGAAAATTTATCATATATTTGTTCCGTTAAATTGACAAGGTACTTAGGCTGAAGGCTGTTATGCATATTGACTATTACGAAACTCTATCGGTGAGCAGGAGTGACGGCGGTGGTGAGATCAAAAAAGCTTACCGCAAGCTTGCAATGAAGTACCATCCTGACCGAAACCCTGACAACAGGGAAGCAGAAGAACAGTTCAAACGCTGTACAGAGGCCTATGAAGTCCTCAGCGATGAGCAGAAGAGGAAAATTTACGACACCTACGGTTATGACGGCTTAAAAAACAGCGGTTATAACGGGCCTTCAAATGCTGAAGATATTTTCTCAAGCTTTGGTGATATTTTCGGTGATCTGTTCGGCTTTGGAGGCGGCAGTCGTTCAAAGGCCAGAAGGGATGGCCCTGTAAGCGGAAATGATCTTCGCTACGACGTTGAAATTTCTTTCATGGAGGCAGTTCACGGTGTCTCCAAAGAAGTTGAACTGACCAGAAGGGATACGTGTTGGACCTGTGAAGGAAGCGGCAGCAGACCCGGTCATAAAAAAGAGGTCTGTTCCAGCTGTAACGGCAGAGGGCAGGTTATTCGATCCCAGGGATTTTTCCAGGTCAGCTCTACCTGTCCCCAGTGTCAGGGAGAGGGGGAGATTGTCACCCATCCCTGCAGTGACTGTAACGGCAGCGGGCTTTTAGAAAAAACCAAGAAAGTTGCACTTAAGATACCTGCAGGAGTTGATACCGGTGCCAGAATGCGCCTGCGTGGTGAGGGCGAAGGCGGACGCAGAGGTGGCGCTGCAGGTGATCTTTATGTGGTTGTCCATGTTGAAGAGCACGAGTTTTTTAAACGGGATGGTAATACCATTTACTGCAGACTGCCTGTTCCCATGGTCAAAGCGGCACTTGGCGGTTTCGTTGAGGTGCCCACCATACATGGCAAAAAGAAAGTGGATATCGCCGCCGGCAGCCAGTCCGGTGAGCAGTTAACTCTGCGAAATGAAGGCGTGCGCAATCTCCGAGGCGGCGGTAAAGGGCATATGATTGCTGAGCTTCAGGTTATGACTCCGACTAATCTCTGTGATGAACAGAAGCAGATTCTTAAGGACTTTGACGGCTTGTGTCTAAAGCATGGTCAGCATGAGGAGCAGGAAGGATTTTTTAAAAGGCTTTTCAGTGAAGTTTTGGGAAAAAATTAATCCCTCACTTCCTAAAAATTAATTCCGACTGGCCGGGTTAGTCTATGACAACATCAAGTAACGATTCCTTCACTCATTTCGATGAAAGTGGTAATGCTCATATGGTTGATGTGGGCAAGAAAACTGAGACCAGTCGTGTAGCCAATGCGGCAGGCAGAATCAGTATGTCAAAGAGTGCATTTGAACTTGTTAAAAGCGGTTCCATGTCAAAAGGGGATGTTCTTGGTATTGCCCGCGTTGCCGGTGTTATGGCCGCTAAAAAAGTTGACGAGCTTATACCGCTTGCTCATCCCCTGATGATAAGTAAGGCAAATATTGATTTTGTTCTCCGGGATGATGACTGTTCAATTGATATTTTTGCCACAGTTGGAATAACAGGTAAGACCGGAGTGGAGATGGAGGCACTGACCGCGGTTTCAATTGCAGCTCTTACAATTTATGATATGTGTAAAGCAGTGGATAAATCAATGACTATCAGTAATGTCAGGCTGTTAAAAAAAACTGGTGGAAAAAGTGGGACTTTTATAAGAAAAGATAGCTGATTAAGGATTTTTACGACGCCATTAAGAGTTAAAAGTATTTTCAGGAGATAGATGTATGAATAAGGAGCAACTGGAAAAATTTCGGGCTCAACTGTTGCTGAAAAGGGACGGGATCATTGAAGATGCTGGTAAATCATTGTCTGAGATGACCGATCAGGCAACAAATATTCCTGACCCTAATGATAGAGCCACCGTCGAATCCGTCAGAAACTTTGAACTGCGTATTAGAGACAGGGAACGAAAACTGCTCTCTAAGGTTGAAGAGGCTCTTGGCCGGATAGATGAGGGAGAGTATGGTTTTTGTGATGGATGTGGAGAAGAGATAGGGATCAAACGACTGGAAGCCCGTCCCGTTACAACTTTTTGCATTGACTGTAAAACCATGCAGGAAACAAAGGAAAAATCCCAGGGGAAGTAGAACTAACCCAAATAAATTGAAATTTTAAAATGCCCGAACTGCGTAAAGATCCCGTTCTTGGGAGATGGATAATCATTTCCAAATCCAGAGGGAAAAGACCGAATGATTTTTCTGTGGAAGGATATAAAACTGAAGATGGTTTTTGCCCGCTATGCCCAGGGAATGAACACGCTACTCCCCCCGAGGTTCTGGCATTCCGGGAGGGAGACGATGGCCGGGAGCAGGCCCCCTGGTTGGTGCGCGTAGTACCTAATAAATATCCTGCCCTTATTATCGAAGGTGACCTGGAAAAAGAAGGGGTCGGCCTTTACGATCAGATGAATGGCATCGGGGCCCATGAAGTTATCGTTGAAAGTCCGGATCATAACCATTTATTTGCGGATCTTTCTCCGAAGGAGATGGTTCTTGTCTTCAGGGCTTACAGTGAACGTATAAGGGATCTTCAAAAAGATCAGAGATTTAAATACGTAATGGTATTTAAAAACCACGGCAGTGCCGCCGGGGCGTCTCTTGAGCATTCCCATTCCCAGCTTATTGCCCTGCCGATCCTGCCCCGCATGATAGTATCTGAACTGGCAGGTGCCGAGTCCTATTTCAGATATAAGGAACGGTGTCTTTTCTGTGATATGATACGGCAGGAAATACAGATGGATAAAAGGGTTGTCTGTCAGAATGATCTTTTTATCACCATTATGCCTTTTGCCCCGCGTACTCCATTTGAGATGTGGGTGCTGCCTAAATATCACAGCTCCGGCTTTTGCCGGCAGAACGATGAAGAGCTTTACTCACTGGCTGAGGTATTCTCCGAGACCATGAAAAGGCTGAACAGCTGCATTCCCAATGTACAGTATAATTTCGTGCTTCATACCGAACCATTACGTTCCGGAGGACTGGAACATTTTCATTTTCATTTTGAAATAGTCCCCAAATTAACATCTATTGCCGGTTTTGAATGGGGATCCGGGTTCTATATTAATCCCATGCCTCCTGAGGATGCGACAATCCTGATGAGGGAGGCACTCGACGACCCTGCAGCAGATGAAACAGAAGGGAAGAATCTGCCCACCCTGGACGTTGAATGAATTGAGTTGGTAAATGAAAGATATTCAGAGCCTGTCAGACAGTCGAAGAATCAATATTAAAAAAGTTGGTGTGAAGACTGTTTCCTATCCCGTTACTGTACTTGATAAGGCACAGCATAAACAGCATACCATCGCTACTGCCAATATGTATGTCAATCTGCCCCACGAGTTCAAGGGCACACATATGAGCAGGTTTGTTGAAATTCTTAACGAGTTTCACGGTGAAATTACTCTTCAGAGTTTTCATAGAATACTTGAGAAAATGAAAATTCGGCTGGAAGCTGAAGCTTCTCATCTTGAGCTGGATTTTCCCTACTTTCTACGGAAAAAAAGAAATGGCGAGACCCTCGTGCTGGGATATTATAAATGTTCGATGCATGGATCTTTAGAACAGCACGACGATCTTAAACTGGGGGTGGAGGTACCTTTATCCCTGCCGATCGCTGAACAGCGCGTTAACAGGCTGCCGGGCTTCATGGGGAACTGGGGCAAAGCTGATGTCAGTGTCCGTTTTCGCCAGTTTTTCTGGATAGAGGATCTGATTCTTCTTATTGAAGATGCGGTGGATGTGGAAATGGGCAAGCTTTCATCCAGTGTTCGCAAGATTCCCTCTGTTGAGGAGTTGACCAGAGGAGTTGGTGGAGCGCTGGAGAAAATAGATGCAGTACAATGGTTCTCGGTCACTGTCCATAATTTTGGTGCTGACTGTTCAACATTTGCCACACTTGAATCCGGGAGTTGAAGAGGTGTTGCCAAATTATCACCCAGGATGTAGATTGTTGTGGTATGATTTTTCCGATTCGTTTAGGTACCCTTTAATCCCTCGCAGAACAGATGAATTTCATATAAATAATGACACCTTTTACTGTCATTAAGGGTGGCCTAACGCAGACAAGCTGCAAGTAAGTACCTTGGAGGTATCTACCTGGTTTTATGGTTAAATACTCTTCTTCATTTTCTTGTTTTTCTTTACAGCTTTTACTGAGTAAGGTACTAAAGCAATGCAGTGTAACCCTTAAAAAACTATCACAATACTCCCATGCGCGATCTATTATTTGAAATTGGTACCGAGGAACTTCCGGCGGGATTTCTTAAACCGGCACTGTCACAGCTGAGTGAAAAATTTACCGCAAAAGCGGCTGAACTGAAAATGAGTCATGGAACTGTCCGGGTTATGGGGACGCCAAGAAGACTAGCCCTGCTTGTTGAGGATGTTGCAGAAAAACAGGACGACATCAGGGAAGAACTGCTGGGACCGTCAAAAAAAGCTTCTTTTGACAAGGATGGCAATGCTACCAGGGCCGCAGAGGGATTTGCCAGATCAAAGGGTGCTCAGGTCAGTGATCTTACAGTTGTAGATACGCCAAAGGGCGAGTATTTGATGCTGGTAAGAGAAGTTAAGGGAAAGCAGAGCTCTCTTCTGTTGCCTGAGATACTGCAGGAATTGATTCTTGAACTGACTTTTGCAAAATCAATGCGATGGGGGGCTAAAAAACATCCTTTCGGGAGGCCGATTCAATGGATAGCAGCCCTTTTTGGAGAAGAAATTATTCCCTTTAATCATGAAGGGATTATATCTTCAAATTTGAGCCGGGGACATCGTTTTAATGCAAACGAAAATATCGCTGTTAAAAATGCTGCCGGCTATGAAGCACAACTTGAGGAAATGCAGGTAATCGTAGATCCTGAGAAGAGACGGGAGATGGTTCTCAGCGGTATAAAAAAAGCTGTGGTAGAATCAGAAGATATTGCAGCCGGCGAGGTTCTGATAGATGAAAATCTGGTTGATACTGTGACAAACCTGGTTGAAACACCTCACGGTATCTGCGGTACCTTTGATGAAAAATTTCTCCAGCTTCCTCCACAGGTACTTATCACGTCCATGCGTGAGCACCAGAAATATTTTCCGGTTGTCAACAGGGAAGGAGATCTGCTGCCCGGCTTTGTTGCAGTCAATAACAGTGCTGTCTACAGTGAAGATGTTACCCGGAAAGGTCATCAGCGTGTTTTGAGAGCACGGCTTGAAGATGCTCTTTTCTTTTTTAATGCTGACAGAAAAATTCCGCTTGAGAGCAGGATTGAAAAGCTCAGTGGTATAATTTTCCAGGCGAAACTTGGCACCATGTATGAAAAGAGCCAGCGGTTGGTTAAGCTTGTTCATCTACTGGCAGAACAGATTGACCCGGCAATTGGCGGGGACTGCTCCAGAGCTGCCCTGCTTTGCAAGACTGACCTTCTCTCTGAGATGGTGGGGGAATTCCCATCCCTGCAGGGCGTCATGGGGGCAGCATACGCCCTTAATGATGGTGAAAAAGAAGAAGTTGCAATTGCCATAGGCGAGCACTATATGCCTAAACGTGCAGGAGCTGACATTCCGGAATCGGACCTGGGAGCAATCCTCGGCCTTGCTGACAGGTTTGACACTCTGGTCGGCTGTTTCGGTATAGGACAGGTGCCCAGCGGCACAGCTGATCCTTTTGGCCTGAGGCGTATTTCTCTTGCAATTCTTCATATTATTGAAGGGAAGGGCTATAGTCTCTCTCTGAAAGAACTGCTGCACAAGGCTCTCGCGCTTTATGGTGATAAGGTTGACGGAAGTGCTGAAACTGTGGATAAGGTGGTTAAATTTATTCAAAGACGCTTCAGTAATGATTGTACAGGTCGCGGCTTTGATTCCGGTGCCGTGGAGGCTGTCGTCTCTGTAGCATTTGATGATGTTAATGACAGTCTGCAGAGAATCAGGTCATTCAGTGCCATTCTCAATGAGCCGTCTTTTAAAGTTCTTGCCGCATCCTATAAGCGCATAAGAAACATCATCAAAGAAAACAGGGATACTACAGTTTTAACTGATCTTTTCGAGAGTGACGCAGAAGGGGAGCTCTATTCACGTTTTGCCGATGTTCAGGACAGAATGGGAAAACTTGTCGCCCTGAAAGAGTATGGTGCTGCTCTGGAAATCATGCTTGAGATGAAGGAACCGGTTGATACCTTTTTCGACAAGGTGATGGTGATGGCTGATGATGATCAGGTGAGGACAAACAGGCTGAACCTTTTAACG
>JAFDME010000103.1 GCA_019306075.1 Deltaproteobacteria bacterium
GGACTGGGCCTGTGCGCTGTAAGATCTGCGGCATGGCTGAACACATCTGCCCCGCAGACCGCTTTTGCCGCCCAGATAAGATGAAAACAGACATAGACCGGAATAGGAGAAACACATCGCACCATGAACAAAAACTTCCAGTTCGATGTCAGCAGATCTGCTGCTGATGACACCAATCTCCTTCAGGGTAAGTTCTCTTGCCAGGACCACATTTTCAAAGCCCATATCAGCGAGAAAGCTGACAGACTCGGAATTATGAGCTGCCATAAGGGTCGATGCACGAAGTCTCAGCCCGGGGAAATAGTTCTTCACCAGATGCACGAGGCCCAGGTCCTGAACGATCAGCCCGTCCGGTTCCATCTCTTGAATAAGTGCCAGACTTTTGAGAACTGAGGGAAGTTCACGTTCAAGGACCAGACTGTTTGCGGCAACATAAAATTTTCTGCCCTCAGCGCGACAATATTCAATCATCGCACCGATTTCTTCAAGGGACAGTGCCTTTGCTATGTTCCTGGCATTAAAACCTGGCGCACCTGCATAAACGGCATCAGCACCAGCATCGAGAGCAGCGAAAAAATTTTCTATATTACCCGCAGGAGCGAGCAGTTCAGGTTTACGCATAAGAGAACAGAGGA
This sequence comes from Deltaproteobacteria bacterium, assembly GCA_019306075.1. GTDB lineage: Bacteria > Desulfobacterota > Desulfobulbia > Desulfobulbales > Desulfocapsaceae > Desulfomarina. The sequence continues at coordinate 636 of JAFDME010000103.1, forward strand.
TAAGACTATTTAATTTGAACCCCGGGAAACGGGAAAAATACCATCACGGGTCACGAAGCAACTCTTTGCCAGAAAAAATCCACACCTTTTTCGTCAACCCTGTTAATGGCCTCAGGAAAGGCTTCACATTCAACAGCAAATACTGTTGACGCAATGGTATCTATATCATCATCGTAACCAATTTCCACACACTTCTGCAGGATAATTGGCCCTTCATCATAATTGCCGTCAGCAAAATGAACTGTGCAGCCGCTTACGGTACATCCTCTCGCCTTTACAGCCCTGTGAACGACATTGCCGTAAAATCCGTCTCCGCAGAAAGAGGGGATCAGTGATGGATGAATATTAATTACCGATCGCTCAAGTCCCGGGGGAGGGGTGTATAACTTGAGGTATCCGGCGAGACAGATGATATCGATCTCATATTTTTCCAGTATCGCATTTGTCTGCTCGACGTCCACTGCGTGAAAGGCCGGATATCCATATTTTTCTGCCTTTTTAAGTCCCAATACATCCTTTACATTGGAGACAACAACCTTGACCTCTGCAGCCAGTGTCCCCTCTTTAATTCTTGAATGAAAATTATCAAGAGTACGTCCGCTTCCTGAAAGTAATACACCCATTTTCAGCATAATTATTCTCCGGAGAAAAAACTGTTACTGGCAACATCCACCTTATCCAGCCATTTCGAGATTGCGGTGTCATAGCTTGAAGTGAGGGCAAAAACCTTTGCCGCCAGCCTGAAACGGGTTTTCAAACTGGTATTTCCCGTCTCCTTCATCTCTTTTATTACCTGTGGGTAGTCTGCAGGGTCAACAATTACCGTCACATCATTAAAGTTTTTGGCAGCTGCCCTGAGCATCGTAGGACCGCCTATATCTATATTCTCAATAGCGTTGGCAAGAGTACAATTCGGATCTGCCACCGTTTTTTCAAACTGGTAGAGATTTACCGCTATCAGGTCAATATGCTGCAGACCATGTTCTGCGCACTGTTTCTGGTGAGCTTCATTCTCCCTCTGATTGAGAATACCTCCATGCACTTTCGGATGCAGTGTCTTCACCCTTCCGTCAAGCATTTCAGGAAAACCGGTAAATTCTGAAACATCCTTCACTGACAACCCGGCATCCCTGAGTTTTTTTGCCGTACCACCGGTGGAAAGCAGCTCAACATCCAGGTCTGCCAGCTCGGCAGCAAATCCTTCAATTCCGGATTTATCCGTCAGGCTTATTAATGCTCTGGTAATTTTTTTCATCACAATCTCCCGGTAATGGATTAAATTTTTTTCCTGATAAACTCTTTAATTTTACGCCGATCACGCTTGCCCGGCCTCTTTGCCGGCGCAGAATGACTCATATTAAACATTTTTCGCAGATCCCTCTGTTCCTCCCTTGCAAGAATACTCTCGTCACTTTCTTCATAAAGCAATCGAGCCTCCACTGCAGGTCTTCTATAGAGAGAAAGAGCCAGTACTTTAACCCTGAATTCAACATTGCCCCGGGAAATTACAAGGTCATCCCCCACAGTTACGGCACGGGCGGCCTTTACACGGTTGCCGTTTAGATGAACTTTGCCGCCATTTACCGCCTGCGCCGCACGTGAGCGGGTTTTAAAAAATCTTGCTGCCCATAACCATTTATCCATCCTGATTTTATCGTTACACTCTCTCATCATACGGCCTCAACAGGATATATTACTGACAGACAAAGTACCACATTCATGACCAGTCCCCCCCCCCTGTAAAATATATTTCCAGACACAACGATAGAATTACCTCCTGCAACCGGCCAAAAGCCTGTTGTTCTATTTTGACAAAAAGTGTAAGTATTGGTCGTAACTGGCGCTACAGATATTTCTGCAGCATAGTCGGCCGTCGAATATCAGATAGAGAAGCTGTTAGCCCTTTATCCACTAGCCACGCATTTAAGTAAATTCAAACATACAGTTTCAAACAATCTTTTCCAGTTTCCCGGAGTCTACCCTTACCTGTTTTTTATTACAGCTTTTACGAAATAAGGCACTAACAATAATGCATATCCAAACTGTTGGTCTAAAAGATATTAAAACACCTGTACGGGTTAAAGAGAAAAGCGGCCGGCTTCAAAACACTATCGCAACAATCTCCATGCAGGCAAAGCTTGCAGACCAGCATACCGGCAACTGCGTTGAAACATTCATCTCAATCCTCAACAACTCCCTGGGGGAAATATCAGTGACCAGTTTCTCCTCCATTCTGAGCAGGGTCAAGGAGGAGCTGGGAGCCAAAAGTGTCCGTCTGGAGATGTCATTTCCCTATTTTATCAATAAAAAAGCCCCTGTCAGTAATACCCACAGTTTGATGGAATACAGCTGTACCTTTTCCGGAGGTATCGGCAACGATGAACGATTTATCCTCTCTGTTCGTGTTCCGGTAACCACCCTCTGTCCATGCTCAAAAGAAATCAGTACAGGCGGTGCCCATAACCAGCGGGCTGAAGTTACACTCAATGTCAAATTTAATAATTTCATCTGGGTCGAAGATCTGATTTCAATGGTCGAGGCATCAGCATCGTGCGAACTCTACGCCCTGCTGAAACGTCCCGACGAAAAATATGTGACGGAAAAAGCTTTTAACAACCCTATGTTCGTGGAGGATGTAGTCCGAAAAGTTGCTGTACTGGCGCTTGAGAACCCTGACATCACCTGGTTTTCGGCAGGCGTTGAGAGTTTTGAATCAATACATAAACACAGCGCATACGCCTATGTCGACAGCGACGAAGTACGGTAAATCCAGCATCAAAGAAGGGATCAGGCAGTAAATCCGGCAAACTTCCGGCGGAAAGAACCCGACTCCTTGTGACCATCAAGCATTTTTCGCAGCATCTCCCACTCCCTTCGGGCATCTGCAAGATCCTTTGTAAAGCTTTCCCTGTCCCCGGCAGATGCTCTCTCCATTTCTTTCAGGATCCTCTCAACATTCTGCTGGGCCCTGTAGAGTTCCAACGCAAGCAATTTTATCGACATCACCATCTCCTCCGTCAGTCGTCACCCGATGACAATTAGATTTTCTTTCCTGAGGACACCTTCATTACCACTCAAACTCAGCTGCCAGCAGGCGTCCTTCTTTTGGTCTAGCTGACAGCATGGGTTGCACAGCGAGGTACCGACAAACAATCCCGCAGCGAGGCACGAGCGTGGACGTTTGCCGGTATCCTGCTGTAACACTGCGGTTCCGGGAAGCTGATGTCCGGTGATAATCAGATTTTCTTTTGCAGTTCTTCTTTTTCCAGCGCCGCTTTAAGAATTCGAAAAATTTCACGATAATGGTTATGCACACGGGTTCTGGTATATTGAAAAACGGATTTCCTCAGATCAGCCTCATCAAGAGGATACCTTTTTACAACTGCGTCAACTGCCTCTCCGTCCCAGTCCGGTTCCCAGTCTGTTCCCGTCCGCAGGCAAGATTGCTGGGATTCAAGAGCCTCATTGATAATGACATCACGCAGTCGCTCGGCCTCATTGTGCAACCTGTCAATCCTGAGTCGGGATCCTTTTTTTTCCGCAAGATAGTCAAAAATCTCACTAACTGATCCCTGCCGCATCACCTTGGCCAGATATTTTATCTGTCTCTTTCTTGCTCCCCCCTTCTGTTTTCTGCAGGCCGTGATCTGATTTTTCAAATCCCGGCTTCCCGGAAAATTTTTGAGATCTCTATCTGACAGAAGTGCCAGCTGTTCCGCCGCCTCCTCTTCCTCCTTGAACAACCTCTTTTTGGCAGACTTACTTATTCGTTCGGTCATGATTCTCTACTTTTCAAAAGTGATGGTTCACATTCTTCCGGCGGCTGATATCCAAGAAGAGTACAGAGAGTTGCAGCAATATTTGCAAGCCCCGGCTGCTGCACTCCACTAAATATAAATCTGTCTGAACCGCTGAAATCTTTGACGATAAAAGGAACAGGATTAAGAGTATGCGCCACCATCGGCACAATCCTGCCATCTTTTTTCTGCCACATGCAGTCAGCATTACCGTGATCGGCAGTAATAACCGCAATACCTCCAGCGTCTTCCAGCACTTTAAGGAGTCTTGCGAGGCAAAGATCAACAGTCTCAACTGCAATCCTTATTGAATTTACAAAACCGGTGTGACCCACCATATCCCCATTGGCAAAATTCAATCGAATAAATTTATAATCACCACCCCGAATAGTTTCGATAACCTTATCCGTTATCTCAGCTGCCTTCATCCACGGCCGTTGATCAAATGTCACTTTATCTGAAGGAATTTCCACATATTTTTCAAAACGCTGATCAATATACCCCGATTTATTTCCGTTCCAGAAATAGGTCACATGCCCATATTTCTGGGTCTCCGAGATGGCATAGGAGGTAACTCCCGTTGCACAGAGATACTCACTCAGTGTTTTATCTATTGCCGGTGGCTCGACCAGATAATGTTCAGGAATATGTCGATCTCCGTCATACTGCATCATGCCCGCGTAAAATACGTGCGGATACCTCACTCTGTCAAAATCTGTGAAATCGTCTTCCTCAAAGGCCCTGGAAATTTCAATTGCCCGGTCTCCACGAAAATTAAAGAGGACAACAGCATCTCCATCTTCAATGGTACCCACCGGGCTGTTATTATCGACCACCACAAAACTGTCCATATATTGATCCATCAACTCCGGATCTTCAGCATAACATGTTTCAATTGCATCTGAGGCTGAGTTAAAAGGACGTCCCTCTCCGAGAACATGAGCTTTCCAGCCCTTTTCTACGACCGCCCAGTCGGCGGCATAACGGTCCATGGTGGTCACCATCCGGCCTCCTCCCGAGGCTATACGATAATCACCACCTGCCGCTGAAAGCTGTTCCAGCTTTTTTTCCAGTGGCCGAATATAGTTCAGAGCGCTTTTGGGATCAACGTCACGGCCGTCGAGAAGAGCATGCACCCTCACTTTGCCGAATGAATCTGCGGAGCACTGGTCAAGCAATCTGTACAGATGATCGATATGGCTATGCACATTACCGTCGGAGACCAGCCCGATGAAATGTACTGTGCCGCCATTTTTGGCACATTTTATGACGTTTTTCCACCCTCCACCTGAAAAAGCCGATCCGGACTGCAGCGCCTCATTGACAAGCTTTGCCCCCTGGGAAAAAATTCTGCCCGCTCCCAGTGCATTATGGCCAACCTCCGAGTTGCCCATATCACTCTCTGACGGCAAGCCGACAGCGCTGCCATGAGCTTTGAGTCTGGTCATTAAACGACTCTCAAACAAGGTATCAAGCGTCGGGCTGTTTGCCATAAAAAGACCATCACTCTCATCACCGGGCCCGATACCGATACCATCCATAATAATCAGCACAACAGGGCCGGTGAACGAGCGATAGTGAGGAAATGATTCCAGCGGTCGTATCTTCATGATAATTCCATATAATTTATTTGTTTTATGATTACTTTTTTAAACCCATGCTGATTTAGTTTTGCTATAATAAGTCTTCTGCCTTAAGATAACAGTCTGAGAGAAAGTCTCAGTTTTGTAAATGACATTGAGCTACCTGACCCAAGCGCTATGAAAAATCACACTCCGCCTGACCTCACTCTGATAACTGCTGATCAGGATCTCCCTTTTTATACCACGCTATTACAGTCCGGTATAGAAATAAAGGGCAGAAATGGTGAAACAGTGGCCGGCTTTCTTGATAGACTTCCCGGGTTCACTCTTGATTATATAGCCGATACTGTCCAGACTATCTTCCTTGATGGTACGGCCAATGACGACCTGACGACACCTCTTGCAGGCAAAACCCCCACCCTGGCTCTTTCAGCCGCCATGCCCGGTCTTGCAGGCGCCATCTTCAGGCGAAACAGTTTCCACGCCGGACTGAGAACCCGGACCAGCACAAAAGCTCAAAAAACTGGGGCTGATGAACCTCTCACAGTCACTCTTAAACTGTTCAACAGCATTGCAACAGAGAAAGGACCGGGACTTCTGCGAAAAGGGGTTACTCTCCAGTCCGATCGTTTGTTAAAATTTCTTGCACCAAGAGAGGGGCTGACCGGAAGAATCAAAGGTATTTCCCTTGCTGACCATACCATAGCAGCAGGCAATCTTGCTGCCTCTCTTGCCCGTATTGAAACAATCAATCTCAAGATTATCTCCAGCCATGGCTGAAATAAAAGGCACAGTTGATATGCTCGGCCGTTCAGGACTGACCCCTGTCGACGATGCAGTAAAAATCCTGATGGACAGGCTCAGCACTATTGAACTCAGCAGTGAAACTGTTTCCCTGGAACAGTCACTGGATCGAATCCTGGCAAAACCTGTGATTTCGCCGGAAGATCTGCCCACTGCTGCCAGATCAACAATGGATGGGTATGCCGTACGTGCTGCCGACACTTTTGGCGCCAGCCAGACTATGCCCTGTTATCTTAATATTACCGGCGAGGTGTTAATGGGTGAAGCTCCCGCAGGAGAAGTAAAAAAAGGCTGCTGCCACAAAATTCCCACCGGCGGCCTGCTTCCCGACGGAGCAAACAGCGTTGTTATGCTTGAGCACACCGTGCCCGTTGATGAAACAATGATAGAAATTGTCAAGGGAGTTGGCGATGGTACCAACCTTATCCAGAGAGGTGAGGATATTGGGATTCATGCCCGGGCCCTGGACGCAGGCCACCTGTTGAGACCGCAGGATCTCGGCCTCCTTGCAGGAATAGGTGTTGCCGATGTACCGGTTTTCAAGAAACTGCGCGTTGGTATTGTCTCCACGGGAGATGAAATAGTCCCCTACGGGAAAAAACCGCTGCCTGGACAGATTCGCAATATCAACTCCATAACCCTCTCCGGCATGATCACCCGTGCCGGTGCTCTCCCTATCGACTATGGTATCGTCTCGGACCGGATGGAAATATTTTTTCCCGCCATGGAAAAAGCGGTTCTGGAAAATGATATCGTGCTCTTTTCCGGCGGCAGTTCAGTAGGAGTCAGAGATCTTGGGGAACAGGCAGTTGAGGCCCTCGGTCCTCCGGGAATATTCATCCACGGTGTAGCCCTTAAACCCGGTAAGCCTCTCCTCATGGGGTTAAGCGGCACCACACCCGTTTTTGGCCTCCCGGGCCATCCGGTTTCGGCCCTTGTCTGCTTTGACCTTTTCGTTCAACCAGCCATTATCAAGCTGAGTGGCCTAGGAAGAGAAATGGAACCGCCGCCACAGACACTGGCGGCAAAACTCAGCCGGAATATCAATTCGGCCCCCGGCAGGAAAGATGTTATAAGGGTCAGACTGAAAAAAAATGATGGCAGCTGGATCGCATCCCCTGTCATGGGTAAATCCGGCTCTATTTCAACTCTCTCCAGAGCTCACGGCTTCTTTTTTATTGACGAAGACAGCCAGGGAGTTTCCGAGGATTCTACAGTAGAGGTGTTTTTCTACAAATGAGCAAACACAACGTTTATCTACGCAATATGCCCCTTGCCGAGGCAAAAGAGATATGGAGGAAGACGCTGGACGACTGTGGATTCCTCTCAAAAAAGCCCGTTGAGAAGATAGCAGTTGATGATTGCCTGGGCAGGATTACCGCGGAACCTGTCTTTGCCTTCAGATCGTCACCCTCCTATAATGCTGCGGCCATGGATGGTATCGCCATCCGTTTCAGTGATCTCAGCTCGGCCACGGAAGCTTCACCGGTCAGGCTGAAAAAAGGGAAATATCTGCCCGTCAACACCGGCAACGCCATTCCTGATGGTTTCAACAGTGTAGTGATGATTGAGGATGTGCACCAGGTAACAGTGGATGAAGTTGAACTCCACATGCCTGCAACCCCCTGGCAGCACGTCAGGACAATTGGAGAAGATCTTGTTGCCACCGAGCTGATCTTACCTGAGGGTCATGAAATACGCCCCATTGACCAGGGTGCAATGCTTGCTACCGGAGTAACGGAAATCAAGGTACTCCGACCGCCGAAAGCTCATGTAATCCCTACGGGCAGCGAATTGATCCAGCCGGATCAGGCCCCAAAAGCCGGCAATATCATCGAGTTCAACTCCCGCATTCTTGCCGGTTACCTGAACGACTGGGGAGCTTTTGCAACCCGGGGGCTGCCGGTTATAGACGATCAGGATAAACTCAAACTGGCGATCCAGACGGCTGCAAAAGAAAACGATATTGTTATTCTCAATGCAGGCGCTTCTGCCGGGACCCGTGACTACAGCGCAAAAGTGCTTGCCGAAGTCGGCAAAGTGATCGTCCATGGGGTCGCAATCAAACCCGGCAAACCTGTCATACTTGCAATGATCGGCAATACCCCGGTGATCGGATTGCCAGGCTATCCTGTCTCCGCTCTCCTCACAATGCGTCTTTTTGTGCAGGAAATAATTTACAGTTTTATGGGTAAACCCCGACCGCAGCCCCAGATTGTCAATGCCATCATGTCCAGACCCCTCCACTCAACCATGGGAGTTGACCAGTTTGTCCAGATTACCCTTGGCAAAGTTGGAGACAGTCTGATGGCAACTCCTTCCGGAAAAGGTGCAGGTACCGTCATGTCTCTTGTCAGGGGAGATGCACTGCTCACCATCCCTGCCGGAAGTGAAGGTGTGGGTGGAGGTGAAAAAATCGAGGTGGAACTGCTGCGCTCAAAAAATGACATCGACGCAACCCTCGTTTGCATTGGCAGTCATGATAATATCCTGGATCTGCTTGCCAATCAGCTGCATAAACAGCGCCCGATCATACGTATCTCATCTGCCCATGTCGGCTCTATGGGCGGCATTATGGCAATAAAACGGGGGGAGGCCCATATTGCCGGCTGTCACTTGCTGGATGAAAGATCAGGAGAATATAACATCCCCTTTATCAAACGTTTTTTGTCGGGACTTCCCCTGCAGCTGATTAACCTCTGCTACCGTGAACAGGGTTTGATTGTGGCTCGAGGTAATCCAAAAAATATCAGCTGCTTTGCTGATCTCGCCCGACATGGGTATATGTTTATCAATCGGCAGAACGGTGCCGGCACAAGACTGCTGACCGACAAGATTCTTGCAGATGAAAACATAGACCCTGAAAGCATCCCCGGCTACGGACACGAAGAATATACCCATATGTCGGTTGCTGCCTCCGTTGCAAATGGCAGTGTTGATGCGGGCCTCGGTATCCGTGCCGCTGCAAATGCCCTGGATCTCGACTTCATTCCGGTCGCCGAAGAACGATATGACCTGATAGTGCCAAACTCTTTCCAGGATGAACATAAAATTAAAGCTACACTTGAATTAATAAGAACAAGTGACGATTTTCACGATATTATCCTTTCACTGGGTGGTTACAACCTCAGAGATTGCGGTAAGGTGATGTATGAGCAGTAACAGTAATTATTTAATTGCGATATCCCAGCCTTTTAAAGGTTCGGTTATCAGCAGCCAATCAACCATAGGAGAAACTCATGGCAGACAAAATCTTTCGGGTCAACATGACCGACCTCACCACCACC
>JAFDME010000104.1 GCA_019306075.1 Deltaproteobacteria bacterium
CTTTTGCGGGAGTTGTGCGATGAGAGTAGATCTGGATGTGTGTATCGGCTGTGGTTTCTGTGTACGGGATTGTCCTGTTGAAGCTGTCAGGCTGAGCAGTAAAAAAGCGGTTATCGATACCGGGAAATGTACAAACTGCAAGGTTTGTGTTCGGTCGTGCGGAGAAGGGGCGATGATTGTTGAAGAACATTGTCCCGAAAATGCGCTCGAATGCACCGCCTGTCCTATTCGTTGCTGGATCCAGCCGGGCGCTCTCGGTGCCTGTCACCGTTATACCCAGACAGAAGGCTGCCTGGAACGAACGACTCCCCTTCACTCGTTTGAGGATGTGAGGGAAATTGTCGGACCGGAGCCACGGTGGGAAATTATGGAACCGGTCATTACAGCCATTGGCTCCGGAACTACTTATCCATGCTGCAAACCTGCTCCTCACATAGTCAGTGATCAGCGTGGCGATATCGATGTTGTTACCGTGGTCACTGAAGTGCCGCTGAGTTACAGCTCTGTTATTGTCAAGGTTGATACTGATATCGGTATTGGTGAGGAAGGTGCCGGGATTTTTATCGGGAAACGGCAGGTTGGCATGGTGGAGACCGAGCAGTACGGATCAAAAATGCTGCATGTCGGCGGTGTCAACCGGCTGACGGGCGAGCATGGGTTTGCGGTGGCCCGTGCCATTACAGATATTGCCAATCGGAAACCGGTTAAACTGAAAATTGAAAATGGCAGCAGGATCACAGTACAGGCAGGGAAGCCTCCGGTAATAGATGGCACCCGGGTTGCGAAAATGCGTGTAGGGTGCGGCAGTGCTGCTCTCGGGATTTTTGCTCCTCTGTTCAAGGAAGCTGCAGATGAGGTTATTGTCCTTGATGCACATGTCACGGGGCTTATGAGTGAACATGTGGCGGGTAGTTACGCAGGAGCCAGACCCACGGGGGTCAATCTCATCTTTTCTCAGTCCACTCCAGGCAGGTATTTTGGTGATCATGGAGAAGGGTGGGGGGGCACTTCAATTACTGATCCCGTCGATATTATTGAATCAGTAGATATGAATATCGGCTGGGCTGGTATGAAAATCCTTATTACTGAGACCACGGGACAGAATGGAGCTATGTTTCTGGTGGAAGAATCAGGGATTGTCCGAAAGATTCCACTGACTGGCAAAGCGAAAGAGGCTCTGGAAGCCATTGAGTCTTCATGTGAGCCATCCCTTGTCTCTGCTATCTATACAGCTGGGAGCGGAGGCAGTGCCAGGGCGGGGGTGACCAGGTTTCCGATCAGACTGACTCAGGCTGTCCATGCGGGAAAAGCTCATCTTACAGTTGGTGGATCTCCTGTCTTTGTTATGCCGGGCGGAGGAATCTCTTTCATGGTGGATGTCGAGAGGGTTAAAGCGGGATCTTTTTATTGGACCCCGACCCCGGCTACTATCTGCCCGGTGGAGTATACCATGGAGAAGGGTGAGTATGAGAGGATCGGAGGCCATGTCGCTGCTATGAAGCCTTTCAATGTGGTGAATATTTCGACCAGATCCGGCGGGTAGATAATGGCTGACCGCAGGGTGGAGGTGTTGCCTGGAGGTAGAGCGGTTCTGGTTGAAAATGGTCCGCTGCGACTTGTCATACAGGCGTTTTCCGGAGCAATCATCGAGACGGAGCTGGTAAAAGAAGCGGCAGAGTATGCCTTTGTCTGCCTCGACAGGGTCGCTCAATCCCTGCCGCTTCTCAGGCAGAGGCATGGCCTAATAACATCTTCACCACAGGAGGAAATCGCCGGTGTCATGCTGGAGAGTGTGCGACTTGTCGGTGATGAGGACCTGACCCCCATGGCTGCGGTTGCCGGTACAATTGCTGATTTCGTAGCTGACTGGATTTTTTCCCGTGGTGCCAGCAGGGTTCTTGTTGATAACGGTGGAGATATAGCTGTACGACTAAAAGCCGGTGAAGTTACAAATGTCGGTTTTCGTCCCTCTGTTGATAGTCCGGAAATTACGCACGTCGTACAACTCCATGCAGAATTTTCTTCCTGGGGTGTCAATACCAGCGGCATGGGAGGTCGAAGTCTTACCCGTGGGATAGCGTCGGCGGTGACTGTTTTTGCTCAGAATTCTTCTGTTGCAGATGCTGCAGCAACAGCGGTTGCCAATGAGTGTTATGCAGAGGATCGGAATATTCATCAACTGCCTGCGGTGACTGTTGATCCGCATACGGATCTGGGTAATATGCCCGTCACCGTCAGTGCGGCTGGTATCTCAGAAGAAACTGCCGAAAGAGCGCTGGAAAACGGTTTGCAGAAAGCCGAACAGTTGATAGACAGGGATATAATACGCGGGGCTGTGATCGTTGTTGCTGATAAAGTCTTGCTGACGACCGGCTTCAAAGAGCTTGTGGGTGATATTCGTCCATACCGGCAGGCGCTTAGTTCATAATCATTGTCCTATTCCAGAGAGAAAAAGAGGAGGCCTGACTATTCAGGTGCTCCTCTTTTTCTTTTTTCAGGACTGCTTTGACTGCGGAAAACGTGTCAGGCACCCTTTGGAGTTAGTAATTATCGTTGGCGTATCCCACCCAGCCGCCGGCTTTGACCAGGGCCTGATCGAACTCCGAAATTGCGAAAGTCAGTCTCTCATCTTCTCCTTCGCAGGAAAACAGGAACTCTTTTTTTTCCATATCAGTAGTAAGGGTTGTTTCTTTCCCCGAAAATTTGTTAAAAAGGCGATCGATATCAGCGGCGTCGAGTTCAACGGCCATCATGCCGCAGTTGAACATATTCTGTTTGAAGATTCTGGCGAAGCTCTCGGCAATAACGATATTCATGTTGTTGACTTCCAGTGCCCATGGGGCATGTTCCCTGGAGGATCCACAGCCGAAATTTGCCCTGGTGACGATTACGCTGTTTATTTCCACATCCAAGGGCGGGGTAAAACCATCAAGTACTAGATCGTCAAGAAGGTGTGGTTGCAGGGCTTCTTTAGTTATTTCCGTGAGGTAGCGGGCGGGGATAATCTCGTCAGTGTTGATGTCGGCCCGGTCAAGAAAGAGTATTTTACCATTGAACGTTTTCATTATTTATCTCCTTTCCGGTAAAGTTCCGAGTTGGTAATAAGGCCGTTGAGGGCGGTAGCTGCAGCAGATGCCGGGCTCATCAGGTGCACTGTGCCGCCCTTGCCCATACGTCCGTTGAAATTGCGGTTGGTAGTGGAGGCACAGATTTCTCCTTCCGCCAGAACGCCGTTGCTCATACCGAGGCAGGCACCGCAGGTCGGATTTGTCACACAGAAACCGGCCTCCATAAAGATCTTGATAATACCTTCGTCGAGGGCGTTACTGTAGATAGCGGGGGAAGCGGGGGAAACGATGCCCCGCAGACCCTCTTTTATTTTCCTGCCTTTCAGTATCTGAGCTGCCACTCTCAGATCCTCAATTCTGCCGTTTGTGCAGGAGCCGATATAGACCTGGTCAACTTTTTCCCCTGTCATCTCGCTTATAGGTTTGACCTGGTCCGGTTTAAAACCGAAGGTGGTGACAGGAACCAGCTCATTCGCATCGATTATCAGGGTGTCTGTATAAGTGGCATCTTCATCTGCCGTGAACTCGCTGTACTTTTCCAGAGCTTCTTCTTTTGAACCGAATTCATCACTGATGAAATTCCACAGGTAGTCAACGGTGGTCATGTCCGGTGCGCATATACCACATGTTCCACCCGCCTCAATAGCCATGTTGCAGAGGGTCATACGCGCTTCCATGGACATGGAGTCCACGACCTCCCCGCAGAATTCGATGACCTTGTTGGTGGCGCCGTTTACGCCGAGTCTGCCGATTATGGTGAGGATAACATCCTTGGCATACACTCCTTCGGGGAGTTTTCCCTTTATCTCTATCTTGATTGATTCAGGATAATGAAAGGCGCAGACACCTTTGAGTATTCCAACTTCAAGATCGGTTGTTCCAACCCCTGCTGCAAAGGCTCCAAAGGCGCCATGGGTGCAGGTGTGGGAGTCCCCCATAATCAGGCTATAACCAGGTCTGACAAAACCTTTTTCCGGGAAGATGGCATGACAGACACCGTTCTTACCTATATCAAAAAAATCCCTGATACTGTTTCTGTCTGCCCAGTCACGAAGAATTTTTCCCTGCATCGCGGTTTTAGAATCCTTTGCAGGGGTAACGTGGTCAATGACGGCTTTTATTTTTTCAGGATCAAAAACCTTATCCAAACCTCTTTCAGCAAGATCATTTATCGCAACAGGAGTGGTGATTTCGTGACAAAATACTGCGTCGAGACGGATAACGTGGATGTCTCCAAAAGGATTATCAACCAGGTGTGAATCAAATATCTTTTCTGCTATCGTTTTTCCCATATTGTTCTCCTTATTCCATGAATTACTTTTGGCATCTTATACATATATTTATCATTTATTCAAAGAGCTCTGTCAGACAAAACCTTTGATAAAAAGAGGTGTCAGCTCCTGAAAATTTTGCGAGGAGGAGCTACCACCCAAATGGCCTTTAATATAGAGTCTGTGACATTTTTAAAGAGATGCGGCAGGTCAGAGGGAAACGATATGCTGTCTCCCTCGCTTAACCGATAGGTTGTATTGTCATAGATCAGCTCAGCCTGGCCCTCCAGGATAAAACCAAATTCCCACCCGGAGTGACCGTACTCCCGATCTCCTTTTTCACCTGTTGCTTCAATTTCCAGTAGAAACGCCTCAATCGCCGGGTCTCTGGTGATCTCGTGAGTGGAGGAGAGTTGGTGAATAGTTATTTTATTGCGGCGGATGCTTTCTCGTTCATCAGCTTTGATAATTGCTATTTTACGTTTTTTCCGGTATTCACTGAAAAGATACTCATAGTCAATGTCCAGCACATCAGCAATGAGAAGAAGGGTGTCGATGGAAGGTGATAATTTGTTCCTTTCCACCTGGGATACCAGGCTTTCACTGACATTTGCTCTCTGGGCAACATCTTTAAGAGTCAGTCCCTTTCGTTCACGTACTGTTCGCAGTTTTTCACCGAATTTATATTTCATATTTGCCTTCATATATACTTCACCTCCTTAAGTATAACTAAATTATAGCTGTTCGTTAGTCAAGGTTTATCTGATTCGTCAAGAATTCAAGAGGCCTGTGAATAGAGTATTCTGCGTGGGGCGGGTTGTATTTATAGAGTGGAAGAATGATACACTTCCAGGGAAGATCTGTGATAATAATCTTGACATGCTGTCACAGTATATTGTATACAATAGTTCAAGGATGGTTGCAGTTTACCTGTTGTGACAGATTGCAGCGGGGGTTTAAGGCGAAAGTGTTCTGTCAAATGGGGTTGATCTGGCAGGGTATTTTTTCTGATGTGAATCTGGGAGCTGGTAGATGAGGGCGGCATTGATTTGTTATAAAACGATCAATTGTCGCCGATAATCAACGAGGTTAATTATTTTTCAAAAGGAGGTCTGGATGAGACAGAAGGAAAAAGCAAGTTTTTTAACTGGCATTCTGGCAGCATCAATCGTTATTGGTGCATTTTCAGGAGTCGAGGCGGCTGACACCATCAAAATTGGAGAAATCAATCATCACAAACGTATGGCCGCTTTTACGATCCCTTATAAAAATGGGGTCGAGCTGGCCCTCGCACAGATTAATGGTGCCGGTGGCGTACTTGGCAAGCCGTTGGAGTTTATTTTTCGTGATGACCAGGGAAAACCGGGTGAGGCCATCAAAATCGCAGAGGAGTTGATGACTCGTGACAATGCAGTTATGCTGACGGGAACAATTTTCTCCAACGTTGGACTGGCAATTTCTTCCTATGCGGGTGAGAAAAAGCATCTTTATCTTGCTGGTGAACCACTGGCCGATTCATTGGTCTGGGCGAAAGGAAATAAATACACCTTTCGTCTTCGTTGTTCCACTTATATGCAGGCTGCCATGCTTGCGGAGCAGGCTGCCAAAAGCCCGGCAGTCAAATATGCAACCATTGCACCGAACTATGCCTACGGTAAAGATGCGGTTGCTGCATTCAAAAAAGCTCTTACAGCCCTTCGTCCGGATGTTGAATTTGTCACAGAGCAGTGGCCTGCTCTGTTCAAAATTGATGCTGGTGCCGAGGTGCAGGCGATTGAGCGGGCAAAACCTGATGCGATATACAACGTAACTTTTGGTGGAGATCTGGCTAAGTTTGTTCGTGAGGGTACCACACGGGGCCTGTTTGAAGGACGTACCGTTTATGGTCTGTTAACGGGTGAACCGGAGTATATTGATCCCTTGAAAGATGAAGCGCCTGTGGGATGGATTGTTACCGGTTATCCCTGGTACGGTTTCAAGGACGGTGCAAATAAAGAATTTGTCGATGCGTATATGGCCAAATATAAAAGTCATCCTGGCATGGGTTCGCTGGTCGGCTATATGGTTACTCAGAGTATTGCAGCAGGTATCACGGCAGCAGGTTCAACCGATACCGAGGCTCTTGTTGCTGCATTTGAGGGACTGAAAGTATCGAGTCCGGTTGGAGAAATTACTTATCGTAAGCTGGATCATCAGTCTACTATGGGCGCTTTTATTGGTAAAGTTGCCTTGAAAGATGGTGCCGGTGTAATGGTTGACTGGGAGTATAAGAACGGGGCAGATTATCTGCCCTCTGATGCGGAAGTGAAAAAAATGCGGCCCGCTTCTAAATGATATTTTTTGAGCCCGGGACAACAGGTGTCTCGGGTTCTTTAAAGCATTTTTAAAACTTGAGGCGTTATATTCCATGGGATTCATTGTTGCACAACTGTTGACTGGTCTGGCCAACGCTGCTGCCCTTTTTCTTGTGGCTTCGGGTTTGTCACTGATCTTCGGCGTTACCCGGATTGTTAATTTTGCTCATGGCTCATTTTATATGCTCGGGGCCTTTGTTGGTTATTCTCTGATGCAGGTTTTACCTGGATTTATCGGATTCTGGGCCTCAGTTGTGCTGTCAGGGGTGATTGTCGGTGTCATCGGTGTTATTGTTGAGATCTGCGTCTTAAGACCTATCTACAAAGCACCGGAACTGTTTCAACTTGTGGCCACGTTCGGGGTTATTCTGGTGATACAGGATCTGGCGTTGATGACCTGGGGGCCTGTGGATGTGCTTGGCCCCAGGGCACCGGGACTGAAGGGGATTGTCCGTATTCTGGGTGAGCCTGTACCGCAGTATGATCTGGCACTGATAGCAATAACACCATTTGTACTCTTTGGATTATGGTTTCTGCTGACAAAAACACGGGTCGGCATACTGGTACGGGCCGCCACCCAGGACCGGGAAATGGTCAGCGCACTGGGGGTCAACCAGGCGTGGCTTTTTACCGGCGTATTTTTTCTGGGGTCAGCTCTGGCCGGTGTCGGCGGAGCCATACAGCTGCCAAAAGGTGGTGCCGATCTGTTGATGGATTTTAATATATTGACGACTATTTTTGTTGTAGTTGTTATTGGCGGCATGGGGTCTCTTCCCGGTGCTTATATTGCCGCTGTGCTCATCTCTGTTTTGAATGTATTTGGGGTAAGTTATCTGCCTCAGAGTACTTTGGTGTTGATGTTTGTTGTCATGGCTGTTGTACTGATGGTTAAACCCTATGGATTGCTTGGCAGGGAAGAGGTGGCAGGGGAACATGGCCAGGTTGGGGAACCGGAGAGGCCTATAAAGCCAGCTGGCTATCGTGGCAGGATCTTTGTCGGTATTGTGATTGCTCTGCTCGCTGCTGTGCCATTTCTTGGGTCGTTTGCGACGGTGTTGACTACGGATATTATTATTTTCTGCCTCTTTGCCGCCAGTCTTCAATTTATATTGGGACTGGGCGGGCTCAACTCCTTCGGTCATGCGGCCTATTTTGGAGGGGGGGCATATGTCGCGGCCTTACTCGTTCGCAGTGCCGGTACTCCCATGGAGCTGGCTTTTATTCTGGCTCCGCTGGGAGCCTGTATGGCCGCAGTAATTATCGGCTGGTTCTGCATCCGTTTGACCGGTATTTATTTTGCGATGTTGACAATGGCTTTTGCTCAGCTTCTCTGGTCATTGATATATCAGTGGGATAAATTTACTGGAGGTGATGACGGCTTGGTGGATATCTGGCCTGCGGCATGGTTGTCCGGAACAACCGCCTATTTCTATTTAACTCTGGTTGTCGGAGTTGGTGGTATTGTGTTTCTCCGTCATGTTGCTCACTCCCCCTTCGGTTACGCATTGCGGGCCGCCAGGGATTCTTCTCGGCAAGCTGAAGCAACGGGCATTAATACCAAAAGGGTGCAGTGGGCAGCTTTTGCATTCGCCGGTGCCCTGGCAGGCCTGGCCGGTGGACTGTTTGTCTTTTCAAAAGGCAGTATCTTTCCAACTGAGCTGGAAATCGCTAAATCTTTTGATGCGATAATCGTTATTTTTCTGGGCGGTGTGAAAACTCTTTCCGGGGCAGTTGTTGGCGGTGCCACACTGGAAGTTGCCAGAGATTTCCTGACCAGGTTTGAATATTGGAGACTGATTCTCGGGTTAATGATAATCGCCGTTGTTATTCTCAGCCCGGACGGTATTGTCGGGTCGCTACGAAAATATGCAGAGCGCATTGGCTTGCTGCGTGAAATGGTGGATGGTGAACAATGACAGAAGTATTGAAAGTAAAGAATCTGTCGAAATCATTCGGTGGTATTCATGCAGTCGTGAACCTCTCTTTTTCGGTTGCTGAAGGTGAACTTCTTGCTCTGATAGGTCCAAATGGAGCTGGCAAGACGACTTGCTTCAACATGCTTATGGGCCAGTTGAAACCAACGAGTGGCAATGTTTTTCTGCACGATGAAAATTTGTCCGGCCTGCCACCCCGAAAGATATGGCGTAAAGGGGTTGGGCGTACTTTTCAAATTACGGCGACCTACCAGTCTATGACCGTCGTCGAAAATGTGCAGATGGCACTTATCTCCCATCACCGGCGCTGTTTTTCAATTCTTCCTTTTGCGCATCAGCTCTATAGAGACGAAGCGATGGAGCTCCTTCAACTGGTTGGTATGGAGGCTCAGTCTGAACGTGCATGCGCGATCCTGGCTTATGGTGACCTGAAGAGGCTCGAGCTGGCAATTGCCCTTTGTCATGAACCGACCCTTCTTTTAATGGATGAACCGACCGCAGGTATGGCTCCCAGAGAACGAATTGAGTTGATGCAGTTGACCTCCGATATAGTCCGGGACAGGAGGATCAGTGTGCTTTTCACTGAACATGACATGGATGTTGTTTTTGCTCATTCCCATCGTATTATGGTTTTAAACAGGGGGGAGTTAATTGCTAACGGATCTGTAGAATCCATTAGGAATGATGCAAAGGTCCAGGAAGTTTATCTGGGTGGCGGAACTCTTTTTAAAAATGACGAAGAGCAAACATATGCTTGAATGCGTGAAGGTTAACAGTTTTTATGGAAAGGCTCACATTCTTAGTGATTTGAGTTTTTCAATCGATGCAGGTACAGCTGTGGCGCTGCTGGGTCGTAATGGTGCCGGCAAAACCACAACCATGAAATCCATTATGCAGATTATTGTACCCAAATCCGGCTCGGTTTCTTTTCTTGGCCAAAACATCACAAGGTGTCCACCCCACAAGGTGGCCCAAATGGGGTTAGGTTACGTTCCGGAGGAACGGCGGATCTTTTCTGATCTCACTGTTTTGGAAAATCTTGAAGTTGGCCGGCAGCCTTCCCGTGCAGGAACTGTTACATGGACCATAGATATGCTGTTTGATCTGTTTCCCAATTTGAAGGAAAGGAAAAATAACCGTGGCAAGGAATTGTCTGGTGGAGAACAGCAGATGCTGACTATCGCCAGGACACTGATGGGAAATCCAAAGTTGCTTTTACTGGATGAACCGTCGGAAGGAATTGCCCCTGTTATAGTCGAACAGATGGCTGAAACCATTACTCAGCTGAAGGAAGATGGCTTAACCGTGCTTATTTCTGAGCAAAACTTACATTTTGCCAAGATCGTTGCAGATCGGGCCATTATTATTGAGAGTGGTGGAGTGAAATTTAATGGAACATTTACCGAATTAGACAATCATCCTGAAATCAGGG
>JAFDME010000105.1 GCA_019306075.1 Deltaproteobacteria bacterium
CCTTGCCACTCTGGGCAGAAACTGTACCTACCAAATCCAGACCCGCAACAACAACCATTATCATCATTTTCTTTTTCATTTCATTCACTCCACTCGGTCAGTATTTATCGAAAGAGTTATACTCCCTCTTTCGAGTTCAGTATTCAAGATGAACTCTGTTCAACTTGCTCATCTTCTATTGCCAAAAGAAAAGCAACCTGCGTGCCAGAACAAAACAAAACACACAACCAATTGTTTTTACATAATTTATTCCAATACGGCCAAAACTTCAGCCAATAAAGAACAGACAAAACCAGGTAAATTTTACCCACCTTCCTGATTCCATGGGTAAAAAATTCCCGGTTATACCGTTACACTTCGCTGATTCTCCATACCATCCCGCTCAATATCCCGATGATAAAAGGAGTATGCCACCGCCAACTCTTCCAGATAAACAGCCAGGGCTTCAATCACCGCAACAGAACGGTGCCGTCCACCGGTGCAGCCGATGGCAATACGCAGACTCTTTTTATCTGCAGCGCTGTTCTGTTCCACAAGAAAAGCTGCCATAGGTTTGAGAAGAGCAATAAACTCCCTGCCCTCATCACTTTCGAGAGCATAGGCTGCCACCTCCTCAACGAGCCCTGTCTCAGGCCGCAATTTTTCAACCCAATAGGGATTGGGCAGAAATCGCACATCCAATATCACATTGGCATCAGTCGGAACGCCATACTTAAAACCAAATGAAAACAATACAACCTGTAACGATTCCTTCGACGCCATTTTTATCTCCAGAGTAACTGCTGACACCAGCCGGGCTTCAAAATTACCGCATTCATTTTTTCTTTTTCAGTTGAACCGAAGAATTTCGGGTACTACTGATCGGCGACCTGAAAATCGCATATATTTTACATCAGGGTAACCGAGACCGATAACAGTATATACGTCCATATCTTCTGCAATTTTCATTTTCTTCCTTATGGAAGAATTTCGTCGCATAGCCTCGACGGCAAAACCGACAAGACAGCTGCCAAGACCCGCTGCATGCGCTGCCAGAAGCATATTTTGCGTAGCCAACAGGGCATCTTCCGCAGGACAGCTCGCATCGCTTCCGGCGGCAACAAGGATTACCGCTGTCGCCCCATGAAAAAGACGATCCCTCCCCTCTTCATCCCACTCCCGCAGAGATTCCTGTACGGAATCATGATATTTCCGGTAGTAAATACCAAGCTTATCTCTGCCAAACAGTTTCATCAGCAGCCGGAGGGCCCTGTTTTGTGCCTGCCTGTTAAGATTACGGTAATAGTCAGCGGTCAAGTCACCGAGAAACAGCACATCCTGTCGCTCCGGCAAAATTGAAAACCTCCATGGCTGACTATTGGTCCCGGATGGTGCAGTAGTACCGATTTTCACCAGATCTTTCAGCAATGACAGAGAAACAGTTTTACCGCTGTACCTGCGGCAGGATCGCCTTGAACGCATAAGGGCGACTATCTCTGCCATCCCGCCCGCTCCGGGCTGTACCACCTCTGCCCGTTCAGTAAAAGTGGAAAAATTCATCCCGGAAACTAGTCCAGCCACAGAGACAGCGTCTACAGGACAGACAGATCTGCAGTGATCACAGGAAAAACAATCCTGCAGAACATATACAGCCCTGTTCTCCACCAGCTGTATAGCATTATAGGGGCAGACATCCACACAGAGACCGCATCCAATACAGATCTCTTTATCAATAATCACCGTGCCCATATCTATTTACCGCCCTCATTTGACTTTCTTCTACACAAGCATCACAGTCTGGTGTACAAGTTAACTTTATCTCTCTTCCTTTATCCACCTCAAATTAATCACTGTTACCAAAATATGTACACCCATTTCCGGCAGTGGATAAGATACAGCCGGTACCACGAGGTCATCAGAGTCTGTCTGCCGCTGGTTCTCAGTATGTCAGCGGCAACCCTGATGACATTTACCGACCGGGTCTTTCTGGCAAACTACAGCCTGAACGCCATATCGGCAGCGCTCCCTGCCGGTATCACCTCATATCTCTTTGTTGCATTTTTCGGTGGTGTCGGCGGATATGCCGGGGTATTCATAGCCCAGTACACCGGCCGGGGCGATCATTTAAAAGTTGGTGCGGTTCTCTGGCAGGGAATCTATTTCACCCTCGGTTCAGGAATATGCTGCTGGCTGCTCGCACTCTTTCTGACCGAACCGCTTTTTTCTCTCGCCGGACACCCTGCAGATGTCCAGGTACTGGAACGAATCTATTTTTCCATACTCTGCAAAGGTGCTGTTTTCAGTGTTGCAACGGTCACCCTTGCAACATTCTTCAGCGGCCGCGGCCTCACCCGCCCGGTGATGCTTATCACTTTTTTTGGTGTTATGATCAATATCCCCCTCGACTATGCACTGATTTTCGGCTACAAAATCTTTCCTGAACTTGGCATAAAAGGGGCTGCCATCGCCACAGTTACAGCATGGATAATAGAAGTTATCTGTTTTACCTTACTGATCTTCAACCGCAGGAATGACCATCGCTTCGGTGTTTTTGCCAGCTGCCGGTTTGATCGAAAAATTTTTACCAGATTAATGCAATATGGTATTCCCGGCTCACTCCAGTTCACCCTGGACATCATGGCCTTCACTCTCTTCATCCTGATTGTCGGCCGAATAGGCAAACTGGAACTGGCAGCGACAAATATTGTGATTTCCATAAATTCTCTCGCCTTTATGCCTTCCATGGGCGTCTCCCAGGGAATCAGTGTTCTTGTAGGGCAGGCACTTGGCAGAAAGAATCCTCAACAGGCGGCAAAACAGGTCTGGAGCAGTATCCATCTGCTCGTCATCTATATCATCTGTTTCGACCTGCTCCTCATCTTTGCACCTGACTTCATACTCAGTCCCTTTACTTCAGCGCAACAGAACTCGGCTGATCAGGCGATTGTTCTGGAACTGTGTAGAAAACTGCTCCACGTCATTGCTGCCTTTATTCTCTTTGATGGCCTGTATATGGTGTTCAGCGGTGCGCTGAGAGGTGCCGGCGACACCCGTTTCATGATGGCTGCCATTGCCCTTGTATCCACATGTTGTTTTGTACTGCCGGTTTATATCGGTGTACAATTTTTTGAAATGGGTGTTTTTGCGGCCTGGCTCTGGGTCGTAGTTTTTATCGTTCTGCTCTTTATTATTTCCGGTCTGCGATTTAAGTACGGGCTCTGGAAAAAAATGCTGGTTATTGAGAACGAATGACCAGCATACAGGAGCTTCGTGGATAATTTCTGTCGCTTTATCAGTGTTTCCCGGCAACCGCTTTTTTAAGGTTATAGACTAAATAAAACGCTGTACAGACCATCATCAGAAGAGAGAGAAGAAACATCTTCCAGCCAAAATGAACAAAGACAACTCCCGGCAGAACCGAGCCCAGGGTGCCCCCCGTATAATAGAACGAGATATAGAGACCATTTGCCATGGCTTTGTTCTCTTCCGCAAGTTTATTGGCAAGCCCGGACAAGAGTGAATGGGCCATAAAGAGCCCGGTGCAGAAAACAAACATGCCGATAAACATCACCCCGTACTGTTCAACCATAAAAATCAGGGTTCCTAAACCAAAAATTACTATTCCCACACCTATCGCATCAGGTTCATTACCAAAAAACCGAATAATTGTCCGGCTGTTTAGAGAGACAAAAATCCCCATGCTGTAACCGAGATAGAGAAGACCAATACCCGCTTCCCCTGATCCCGGATTCATCTGTTTTAATTGAAAGGGCAGAAAATTCATCAGAGCGGCAAAGACAAAAAACAGACAGAATATGGCAGAGTAAAGAAAGAAAAACTCCCTTGATTGCAGCAGTTCTGTAATTTCCGCAAATTTGGGCCGTGCATACTTCATCTTGACATCTCTTGCCATATGCCGCAGCATAAAAGAGACCAGCAGCAGGATCACTCCAAGGAGAACAAAGAAAAACCTCCAACCGAAGAGATCTGTAAAAAAGGCGGACAGAAATCGGCCGAGAAATCCTCCCACAATCGTTGCTGCAATATAACTTGCAATAGCGTGCTGCACATGTTCCCTGCTGGAGGTGTATGAGATATAGCTCATCAGGGAAGTAAGAATTGCCGGAATCATCAACCCCTGAACTGCACGAATAGCAAGAAGGAGCAGATAACTGTCCGCCATGGCGAAAACCAGCTCCAGTATGCCGAGGCTGAACAGGGCCCACCTGACCATAACCTTTGCCGAAAAAGACTCCAGCAGATAGCCGTAAAAAAGCGGCGCAAACCCGAGAGGTGCCATCATCAGAGTTGTAAAAAGAATCGCCTGGAAACTGCTGAGTTGAAATTCGCTTTGAAATACCGGCTGGATTGGCTGCGCCGCATACAATGAACAGATGGTGACGCAGGTCGCAAAATAGATTATTTTAATTGAGGGAGTGGTCATATTTTTTTCACCAACCCACTGTCACAGGCGTACATAACGCCTTATAATTCATTTCCCCCTATTACACAATGTTTCAACTACCGGAAACGGATACCGATATTAATGACACCAGCACATGGGTAAAGCACCGCAACAGACTTTGCCGACACTGCAGGGCCAGCTGCTGCACTCTCCCGGTAGAGGTAAAAGCGGCCGATCTTATTCGAATGAAATTAATGGATAGATGCGAGCTTGAAGACAACCCCAAAATAGTTGCCAGACGACTGAAAAAAGAGGGTATTGTCGAACATTTCCACTTTAAGTCAAAGACCTATACATTGGCCAGAATGGCCAGTGGTGACTGTATCTACCTGCATGAAAAAACACGCCTCTGCACAATCTATGAGTTACGCCCCGACACCTGCCGTCAACACCCTGAAATCGGGCCACGTCCCGGTTTTTGTGCTTTCAGCCTGAAACATTAGTGCCTTACCCTTTGCTCACAACCCTGTTTAACTGATCAGCAGCAAGAGATTCGGCAAACTTAAGATGGATGCTGTAGTCATTGTGTATGTGGAATGAGACTTTAACGATTTTTCCGGCTGCCTGGAAAGCGGCCTGCTCCCCACTCCCCGGGGCAAAAAAAGTCATAATCAGCTGCCTGGTCAGGAGAGCTTTGGCCATTGCCTTGTTGGAGAGTTTTATACCCACGCAACAGCCGTCCCTGGAGATGTCCTGCAATTCTCCTCGTAAAAAATCCTCTGTCTTCCTGCCCTCTTTATTGAGAAAATAGCCGACAACACGCCCCGAAGCAGGAGACCGGGGCTTGCTCTCCAGGGACAGTTTTTTCCTCTGGGAGATATCTTTAATATGCCCATACTTCAGGCAAAAACTTTCTAGTTTCTCATACAGTCCGGGAGCTTGATCCTCCCATGTTTTAATGGCCGAATATTCAAGATAGTAAAGTGTCACCTCAGTGTGAGTGACTGCCATTGCTGAACAGAGAGAGATCGAGGTAAAGGTATATTCCCCCAGTAATTGCCCCCTGCCCAGCTGTGCTACCACACTTTTTTTACCATCACCTGATGAAATGATAACAACTTTACCCCTATCAATAAAAAAAAGTCTTGCGTTATAGGAACCGGCTGAAAGAAGGACTTTTTTCGGAGGAACCTTTGCTCTTCGCATGGAGTAGAAAAGACAGTTTTTCTCTTCCTGGCTGAGGTCTTTATAGAGATGATCCCATACGGCCAAATGCTGGTTGTCGATTCCTGCAGCTTTCTCATTTTCTATTACTTCTGCGGAACCAATTATTTCTTTCAAAGCAGTGGGGCAGCTCTCAATCAGCTCACTTCGAAGAAGATCCGCACGTGAAAAATCTCCAGCCACGGCTGCAGCACTTATCGCCTTATAAAGCTCTTTTGCACGTTGTTCAGGGTTATCATTCTCTGAAGAATTTAAGGAAGAAGGAGACTCTGACATAAACCCTCCCAATACTTTTAAAATAAAAGAACAGCAGTCGTCCTACCACTGATTTTATCATCTAATGCGTAAAGTCCAAAACACTTTTTTGGACTGCACCGGAGGAAAGGCAGGTGGGGAAAAATTACATCCACATTAAACCTCACTGTTTTTCCACCATTTTCCCCGTGCAGAAATGGAATTGAAAATTCTTTACTTAGAGGTACCATCATGTTACGTCATTTGATAACCTGACGGACTGCCATACAGAAAACCCGGATAAGTCTTATCAATTATCAAACAATTGCGAGTAAATTTATGACTTGGAAAACCGGATTATTCACAGAAATCAGAGGCAAAACAGTAGTACTTGTACTCTCTCTGATAGTATCAGCGTGGTTGACTCAACCGGCAGCAGCCCTCACTGATGACCTGAAAGACTGCATGATGCAGTCAATGGAGTCAACGGATTTTGACAGTATGACCATCGCCGAGCTGCGCCTCAAATGTAACGAAGATATAAAGTCAGGAGTATTTTTCCAGGAAGAGCCGAAAGAAGCACAGCCTGAGGTTGTCAAAGAGCGTATGCGTATGGATAAAGAACATGTGCTGCAGCCGTTTACCCTTATGGTGCATAAACCGAGCTACATTCTGCTTGGTGCCTATAACAGCAACAGTTACGATTCCTCCCTGTATCAGGATCAGTTTGATGACCCTGAATTTCAACTCGACGACATTGAAGCACAGTTTCAACTCAGTATCAAATTTCCGCTGCTGGTAAACCTCTTCAGGGACAAAATGGATGTCTATGCCGCCTATACCAACCACTCTTTCTGGCAGGTTTACAATGCAAATTCGTCACCTTTCAGAGAAACCAACCATGAACCGGAGATCTGGGGTCAATTTCATCCGGGATGGGAGTTGTTCGGCTTTAAAAACACCTGGAACTCCTTTGGTGCGGTCCATCAATCCAACGGTCGGAGCGGCACCCTCTCGAGAAGCTGGAACCGATTATATGCATGGTTGACCGTGGAGCGGGGCAACTTTGCCATGAGTTTCAAACCCTGGTATCGTATCCCGGACGACAAAGGTGGTGACAACCCTGATATAACTGATTACCTGGGTCATTTCGAACTTTCCGCAACGTATAAGTGGCATGAGCACGTTTTCAGCGCTATGTCCCGAAATAACCTGGAATCCGGCTTTGAGAAAGGTGCAGTTGAGCTGAGCTGGAGCTTTCCTCTCTGGGATTATCCCTACCTGAAGGGATACGTTCAATATTTCTATGGCTACGGTGAAAGCCTTATCGACTATAATCACCGGGTGAACAGGATCGGAATCGGTTTTTCCTTAAGTGACTGGCTGTAAGATCGCATGAGATTCCCGTGGCCACAATTTGCCCATCGAACACCTTGATGATACTGCAACTTTTATCCCGAAACCAATAAACATGCATCCACATACCTTCCGTGCGATTGACTGAATCGTGCAACTTTCTTGAAATGCGTACCCGACTCTGGATGAGACCTGACTGAGAATACAGAGATATGTGAAGCTAATCGCCATAAAAAAACAAATTCACACTTTTCCCTAAAATCAATAGTGATAAATTGCAACCAGTACGTTTAAGTTAACTGGGATGCGCATTTTTTTCTTCGATCCGGTTTAACGATTCATTATGCATTTTCATCTTTGGGTCCAACCCAAAAAAAGGGATTGTAAGCTACTTCCCATAGGTGGCCATCGGGGTCTTTAAAGTAACCTGAATACCCGCCCCAAGAAGTTTTCTTTGCTGCTTTTGAAAGTGTTGCACCAGCGGATAAGGCTTGTTCGATTGTTCGATTTACTTCAGTTTCTGACGCAACATTATGAGCAAGAGCGAAGCCATTAAATCCGCTACCCTCCGATGAAACCGAAGCATCCTCTGCAAGAGATTCGCGACCGTACAAACCTAGCCAACTGCCATTGAGTGTAAAGAATGCGACTTCAGGCGACGATTCCATTTTGGGAAGCCCCAATCCTTCTTTATAGAATTTTACAGATTTCTCTATATCTTTAACACCTAAAGTAATCATACTGATTCTAGGTTTCATATTTACTTTCTATTTTTGTTGCATAACGACCAGGTTAACCCGCCCACCAACCAGTTTAGCGATTAACTTTGCGCGTTGTAATTGTTTGAATCCAGCTCAAGAAAACGCACGGTAGTTCATTGCCATTGAGAATTCTGTTTGATAATTTAAAATCCATTCTTCACACAATCTTTTATAAACTGACACACCATTGATTCCCCCTCCAATGATGGCAACATCAAAACATTTTTTATTAAGATTATTCCAATTTTTTTCACGAATATTCATGTTTATTGATGGAGCGTATTAGTGCCTTACTCCAGACTTTTTGTAATAAAAAACAGGTAAGCACCCTTAAAAACCAGGGCATAAACTCCGACTCCGAGAAATTAAGGAGTGTCCTTTGAAATTATGTGCTTATGTATAGCACCATGGTTCTTATCCAGGCATTTTTAAATTCCGATTTATTCGGGTTAGAGTATTTTTGCAGCGTTGAGATAACCTGGCACGGATAGACAGCAATAAACTTGATAATCACCGAAACCTTTGGAGAAAATCCGAACTCTGATTCGCTGCTGTTCCCGTAGTCAGTATTTATTGACTTGATAACCAGTGATCCATGCTTCAAATGCAGATGCGGCTATTTTATTTTTTGATAAAGGATTGGGTTGCCCATGTCTAAGGATTGCTATTTCCATCATTTTTCAAAACATAATGTTTAGCATAACCTGACGCACCAGAGTGAGGAACGAACTGCGGTGTTTTCCAGGTGAATACTTTTGTTAAGCCAAACCTTTTAAAAATTTAAAACATATGGAGGATTATTTTTAATAGCACCATTATTACCAACCGTTTATACGGTACCAAATATCAATTATGTCCGTAGAACCATCTGTAATATAGTAGCGATCATACATGGCACCTGTTGCGCACGCATGATTTGGCAGGATGCGAACCATACTACCAATTTCAAAAGAGTCCCAATCTATATCTTTTTCCATACGATTTGAAATAATTCCATGCTCTTGATTAGTACTTGATACAATCAGGTCATTTAGTGGCTGACCTTCGACATTACATACCAGGCCGGCCCCCTGATCTACCTTTTGTGAGGCGGTTCCCCTGTCACGAGAAAGTGCCATCCAACCGGCGTCGGTGATCACCCATCTTTTACGTTTTTGATGGCCAATAATTGATGTTAATACTGAGAGTGCAAGGTCACTTTCATCACAAACACCTAATCCTGCCATCACCAGATCATTAAATACAAAAACTCCGGCTCTAACCTCTGTAACTCCTGTAAGGTCTTCTGCGAAATTAGCAGTTGGCGTTGAACCAACGCTGACAATTGGACATGGCAGGCCATTTTTACGCAATAACTCAGAACATTTTACCGCCATAGCACGTTCTGTTTCGGCCATATCACGAATTTCACCCACCGATTTACAATTGTAAGATTCACCGGCATGAGTAAGTACACCATTCAATATCACACCTTCTTCATTGTGCAATAAATTGCCAATATCCAGCAACAGAGAATCATCAAGTGTCACACCTGAGCGATGACCATCACAATCAAGTTCAATAAAAACGGGTATCTCTACATCATATTCCTGACCTTTTGCCGCAACAAATTTAACCTGCTCAACTGAATCCAGAATAAGGGCGATTCGGGCGCCCTTTTTTATTAAAGCAACAACACGATCAAGCTTCACAGGCGCAATACCTACAGCATAAACAATATCAATAATGTTGTGGCTGAAATAATATTCTGCTTCCTTAAGTGTAGATACTGTGATACCACCCGCTTGATCCTCCAACGCCATTTTAAGGACATCAATATTTTTTGCCGTTTTCCCGTGAGGTCTCAGGTTAACCCCAAGAGTCTTCATTCGCTTGTGCATATTGGAAATATTTTTTTCAAGCTTACCTCTATCCAATATCAGGCATGGCGTTTCCAGCGCTAATAAATCCATTAGTAATCTTCCCGGGTTAAGGTTACCGCAATGGCTTCGATTTCGATCTGGTAACCAAAGTGCAGTTCCCGGGTAGGAACAATTACTCTGGCTGGACGATGATCTCCAAAGAACTTGGCATAAACAG
>JAFDME010000106.1 GCA_019306075.1 Deltaproteobacteria bacterium
TTCAAAAAAATAATGCTCGCAGATAAGCGTAGACTTCGATATCACGTATATGGTTATGCTTATTTTTTAGGAAAAACCTCGATTTTGAACAAAATACGTATTCTCGGACAAGCTCCTGGCGTCACCCGGCAACCATCCCCCTGGCCACCTCCTGTTTTTTTTCCTCCCCGAGAAGTATGCCAAGCATCTCCAGGGCGAATTCAATGGAAGTGGCGGCCCCCCTGCTGGTAACACAGTTCTGATCATGGACTACAGCCATCTCCGCATGCTCATCACTGCTCAATTTATCAACAAACAACGGGTGGCAGGTCGCCTTTTTCCCGTCAAGCAGACCATGGGGTTCCAGCACAACCGCAGGTGAAGCACATACGGCACCGTACAGCCTCTCTTCCCTGTTCTGCTTCTTCAGAATATCAATCAGTACTTTGGAATTTTTTAAATTCTCTGCTCCGGGAATGCCCCCGGGAAGTGCTATAAGATCGTAGGATTCATCAACACAATCCTCAATCAGTTTATCGGCAATAATCTTCACGTCATGGGATGAGGTTACCTGAAGTTCTCCAACAGAAGCTACATCAACTCTGACGCCGGCTCTGCGAAAAACATCTACAATACTGAAAGCCTCAACCTCTTCAAAACCATCCGCAACAGGCACAAGTATTTTCTTTTCCATTTTTTCCTCACAAATACTTTTTCCAACTCTTTTATCAGCCCGGCCCCCTATTTACCGGACTGACGCCCATGATACTCATTTCTTTCTGCTATCAAACCCCGGGATAATATCATTATTCCACCATGCTGTCCATTCTCTCAAATCCGTTGCATCTTCTGCTCCAGAAGGTATGCTGTTTTCCAGGAAAAAATCGACACATAACGCAGGATTGAAAATTAAATCTCACTAAGAACATATATAATGAAAAATGATCTTAAGCATCCCACCGGAAAACCGATCCTTCGTACCCTTGCCATGCCTGCCGATACCAATCCCGTCGGGGATATCTTCGGCGGCTGGATCATGTCCCAGATGGATATCGCCGGCGGAATCATGGCACGGGAAGTGACCTGCTCCCGGGTAGTAACCGTGGCGGTAGATACCATCGTCTTTATCAAGCCGGTAAAGGTTGGAGATGTGGTTTGCTGTCACGGCGAAGTGACAAAGATAGGCACCACCTCGATCACCATTAATCTTGAAGTCTGGGTGAGACCGGCAATCGACCACCCGGCAGACAAAGGGGCTGAACAGCTGGTAACAAAAGCCGCCTTCACCTACGTTTCCATGAGTGAAGAAGGAAAAAAACAGCCAATCGACAGAAACTGCTGCGCGGAAGAGAACTGACCCCGCTCCAGGCGAAACCTACAGCTTCTCCAGGATCAGGCTTCCAATCGAATAACCGGCGCCAAATGAACAGAGAATACCCTTGTCTCCGGGAGCAAAATCCCCATTATACTTGTGAAAGGCAATAATTGATCCTGCAGATGCCGTATTGGCATATTCATCAAGAACAACTGGTGCCTCATCGGGTTCAGGAACCCGTCCAAGCAGTCCCCGGGCTACAAACATATTCATGTTGATGTTTGCCTGATGGAGCCACATACGACGTATCTGGCTGATATCTATCTCACAGCTGCTGAGTTGATTTTTAACAAGCTCGCAGATCATGGGCAGGAGTTCCTTGAACACCTTCCTGCCCTGCTGAATAAAAAGCTGATCCTGCTCAAAAAAACGCTCAAAGGTGACATCCGGCTCCACCCGGGTCAGGTAGCCGAAATTTGTCCTTATATTGTTGGAAAAATGCGTTTTCAATTTGCGATCCAGAATTCTAAATAAATGATCGCCCGAACCAGTTCCTCTTTTTTCAATAATACAGGCAGTCGCCACATCCCCAAAAATAAAATGACTGTCCCGGTCCCTGAAATTGATCTGAGGAGAAGCATACTCGGGATTGACAACCAGGGCACAAGTGGCCATCCCTGACAAAATTGCATCGGCTGCTGTTGAGATGCCAAATGTGCCTGTTGAGCAGGCAACCGTCATATCAAAAGCATAGCCGCCGCATCCGAGGGCCTGCTGAATTTCGACAGCCACGGCAGGCCAGGGTCTCTCGGAAGTTGAAGCGCCATAAATAACCAGATCTATATCTTTTGCTGTTTTGCCTGCCTGTTTGAGTGCCTCTCTTCCTGCCGCTATAGCCATTTCAGCGGTTATTGATAATTCTTCGTCAGCCCTGCGAGGGACAAGAGGCATCATTCGCTCCCTGTCCAGTATCCCTTCCTTGATCATCACATACCGCTGCCTGATACCGGAAGCCTTCTCTATAAATTCACAGGTTGAATGCTGAAGAGCTTCAATCTCGCCGGCATCAATCGCCTCATTCTCTGCCTCATTGTACATATCGGCAAAGCTGTTATAGGCCTGGACTAATTCCGCATTGGTAACAACATGGGGAGGTGTGAACAGCCCCGTACCGCTGATTACAACATCGGACATAATTTTCCTCTCAGATCTGTATAAATATTAACTGTCTCACCGGATATTATCAATCAGTCGTCTAAACTCCGGGTTATTACGCAAAAGCTGGCGGGCAGTCTCAACCAGGCTATCCACCTCGTCACCGGGAAGGGCGAAGCTGGTGGCTATATTATTAAACAGCTGGCGTTTTTTGGAATCATGGATGGATTCAAAATCAACCTGGATGAAGTAGGATTGCATCTGTCTTTCAGGTGTTGAAAGAGCGGCGGCCCACTCCTTAAGTCCGTTCTTCACCAATATAAGACTTTCCGTGTTATAGCGCTGCAGCTGGGCATCGCTGACTGCGTTAAGAACCTCGGCCACAGGCGGTTCCTCAGCCAGCAGGTCCATGGGATTCTCAGGTTTTGTCTGTGCGTTAACCAGAAGTACTACCACCTTGTCAATCCTGCCTATTTCCAGTCCCCGGGTAGCTCTGTCGCTGCCACCAAGCAGGGCTATCCGATCGTACAGAGCACGAAGCCCAAGGTTATCAGTTATTCCCCCGTCCACTATATGAATATACTTTCGCTCTTTCTTATCAGAGTAGGAATCTATGGCGGCAATCATTTCAGCAAGCCTGATATCCTTTCCACCATCCTTCCTTATGTCGATATACCAGTCAGGAACCTGCAGCTCGCAACCATCATAATTTTCGAGGACAACGGGGGCAAAAGCCACAGGCACAGCAGATGAGGCAGCCACAGCTCTGGCTATCGGGAAACTGTCATAATCCGAGCATAACAGATCAAAATAACCCTGTGTGAATGAAAATCGGCGCCCCAGACTCAAATCAGTAGCATTAATCTGGATATATGGACCGCTGCCCGCTTTAAGATCAGCAAAGGTACCACCTTTGAAAATATAGTTGTTATAATAATCAATGGCAAGTTCAGTGCGATCAAAACCGGTGGTCAGCATTTTCCACCAGTTGAGAGGGTTAAACAGACCATTAATCAGAATTTTCTGGATATTATTCTTTAAAAAAACCTTTTCAAAATCTTCAAAAATCCGGTCGCCGAACAGTCCGTAATAAGCAGAGGTGAAACTGCCACCGGATACTGAACTGATACTGTCAACCTCATCCAGCAGCCGTCTTGTCCTGCCGCCACGACCGTACCGGGTATCGCGAAGTTCCTTCAATACCCCATAGGCAAAGGTTGCAGCCCTGGTTCCTCCTCCTGAGAAATTGAGTAATATCAACATATCACCACTATTTTTTGATAATGGCATATCCAATTTTTCGGCCCACCCCTCTATCGGTTCCCCGGAAACAACCGGTTCATTGTCCACTCTGGAGTAAAAAGCACAACCATTCAGAGTAAAGAGGAGCAACATTATCAGGATAGTACGCAGAGCAGGCGGGCAGACAATTGAACAATCATCAGGATACGGACACCTGTTTTCATTTTCCAAGATTTGCTGCTCCTGTAATCAAAGGATCAAATGATACCACCACTGCAGGCTATGAAATCAGGCGAGCACACCCTTTCACCTGCTTCATGGCCGCAAACCCCGTACATTATTACCGCAAGAAACGCGCAATCGCAATCTTAACCAGCATTTTCCATAAACAACAAAACCGTGCCGCATTCATAAAATTGAGTACCATTCAAACTCAGGTACCGGCAAACAATCCCGCAGCGAGGAACGAGCGTGGAAGTTTTGGAGCAAGGCACTAAGTAATGGCGCTGAAGGTCAGTGGTAATCAGGATCTTTAATGGTTATTTGATTCCCGACAGAAAATGTTTATTTTCATGAGGCAGGAATCTTCTTCCCTCTATGATTTACAACATATAGGCCTCCATGGACATTAAGAATTTTAAGCATGAGAAGTTACTGATCAGTAGATTCAGCACAGAACCGGGTGAGTTCTGGTGTATATATGGTGAAAACCATTCAGGAATTGATTCCTTTGTTGCCCTCTTCTCCGGTGATCTGAAAAACTATACGGCGTCCCGGCTTCATATCCCTGAAGATCCTGGCCTGCTCTCCTTCAAACTGCAACAGGATATTTTCGAAGAAGAGCTGCGCAATGACAATACGGATTTTATAGACAGGATTGATCCAGGTACACCGGCAAAAAACTTTTTGCCGCACTACAAGAATCATCTCTCCCTGATTCACGCGCTCGGCATGACGGATTATCTTGATCTGGGATACAGACAACTCAGTTCAGGCCAATGCAGAAAACTCCTCCTCCTGAAGAAAATCCTTGAGGGCTCAACCCATATTATTCTACAGAACCCCTATGACGGTCTTGATGAAAAAAGCTGCAAAGAACTCGACCACGCACTTAAGCATCTGATCCGCAGTGGCATCGAACTCCTGCTGATCGTCAGCTCCGTAATCGATATTCCTCACTGGTGCACCCACCTTGCCATAATTTCAGAGGGCAGGATGATACACCAGGATCTGATGGTACAGGCCCTGCCCCTTTGCACCGGTTTACAGGCAGCAAAAATGGATTCCAGATGGAGTGATGATATCAAACAGACCCAACGGGTGAACTCTTCCCGAAATAAACCGCTTATCATTCTTCGCAACGGTTTTGCCGGCTATGGAGGAAAGAAATTATTCCATGGCCTGGATCTGATCATATCCCCTGGAGACCATACCCTTATCACCGGACCAAACGGTTGTGGAAAATCCACCCTGCTTGATATAATTACCGGCGACAACCCGAAATGTTATGCGAATGAACTGATAATATTTGGTAAAAAGCGAGGTACTGGCGAATCAATCTGGGATATAAAAAAACATATGGGTCTTGTCTCCCCCTCACTGCACAGGGACCACAGAGTTCCGGGAAGTGCATTACAGATAGTGCTCTCCGGATTTTTCGACTCCATCGGACTCTATCAGAAGGCCAGTGATCAGCAGATAAGAACAGCCCGTCGGTGGATTTACCGCATCGGCCTTCAGGGGGAGGAAAGCCGATCGTTCAGAGAGTTAAGTCATGCCGACCAGCGGTTAATATTGATCGCCAGGGCAGTTATCAAACTTCCGAGACTGCTTATTCTCGATGAACCGACCCAGGGACTTGACGATTTAAATAAAAATCGATTGCTCAGCCTGCTGGAATCAATTGCCGGGCTGAACATTTCAACAATCATTTTTGTCAGTCACCGTAAAGATGAATATCGTCCTTTTTTCAGGCAGCATATTGAACTGAGCAACTACTCCCTTGCACCCCGGTGAGCAGGATTCGTCTCACTGCGTCATGTAAATGGAAATCAGGTACCAGTCAATTCCACCAGGAGGAATATTTTATGGACAGCGACAGCACAACCAACAGAACCTATCTGGCCGAGCTCTACCGGGAGACCAACGGCAATACCGATGCCACAGTATCCATGCTGGACATTGGGACTGCGGTCGGTTTTGAAGAGGGAGAAGCCAGGAATACCGCAGAGAACCTGATGATACTCGGACTGGTGGAATTAAAAACCCTTTCCGGAGGTATCGGCATTACTGGAGAAGGACTGAAAGAACTGGGCATAACACCGGAACCCGCTGCCAACAGTGTATCCGATGAAAATCTGCAGCTTGGCCGGGAGGTCGTACTGGATGATGCGGGCAAACTCCTTGTCGAGAGTTTAATCACCGAACTGAAATCCGCAATTACCCGTGAAAAAGCAGATTACCAGCTCCTGGAAGAAAGTATTATTGATCTAAAAACCATTGAGGTTCAACTGCTTTCCCCCAGCCCCAAAGTGGCGATAGTCCGTGAAATTCTACGTTCACTGCATGCAGTTATCAGTCTTTCAGAAAACAGCACACTGGCCGGTAAACTGGAAACAGTCCTGAAGAGCTGATCCGCTTTTCCCGTGAACAGGCACATCATACTTTCCATCCGTTTGAACGGGTAATTGCCCCATCCTTTGCGATGATAAAACACTCGCAGTCGTGATGACTGTTAATGAACTGCACACCCGCCTCAGGTTCCAGTACAAAGACAGAGGTGGAAAGAGCATCGGCATCCATAACTGTCGGGGCAATTATTGTCACGCTTGTTGAAAGTTGCGGTGAAAGACCCGTGTGACTGTCGATAATGTGATGAAATATCTTCTCGTTATCAAAATAGACCTCATAATTGCCGGAAGTGGCGACCGCCCCGCCCTGAAGAGTAATTATGTCCGGATACTGCTTTGTTTTTTTCGGATCCTGCACAGCTACAGTCCATGCTCTTCCACCTGCGGCAGAACCACTGGCACGAATATCTCCACCAGCATTAATCATATGGCTGGACAACCCGTGTGCAGTCAAAACATCTGATGCCCGATCAACAATGTATCCTTTGGCAATACCGTCAAGAGTGACGGCCATATTATTCCCGGCAAATTCAATCGTCTGTTTCTGAAATCTGACATGCTCCATACCGATACAATCAAGAACAGCAGCAATCTCCTTCTCGTCCGGCCGGTGTCCGGCGGCAAAACTGCTTTGATAGAGATCCATAACCGGTTTAACCGTGATATCAAAAGCACCGCCGGTTTGACGGTAGTAGTAGAGCGAGCGAACCATTAGTTCCATCAACTCCCGGGGAGGCTGTTCAAGTTTTCCCTGTCCATTAAGGATCCCCACCGGGGAGCTGGCATCAAAGTGAGTCAGCAGACTACTGAGCCTGTTTATCTCATTAAAGGCCAGTCCTATCGCTTCCTCAGCCTCGTCTTTTGAGGAGTGAATGGCGGTCATGGTCACAAAAGTGCCCATGGCGAGGCCGGTTTTGACTACCTTATATTCATTACTGTTAAAAAGAAAAGCTTCCGCCCCTTCTGCCGGAAGCAATGCCGCTGCCGCTGCACCGAGTCCCAGCAGGCCGGATAATTTTAAAAACGACCTTCTGTTCTGATCACATTGGGTTGATGAATTTTCCATATCAATTTCCGATCTTGAATTTAACCAGCCCCCTTTAAGGCTCTTCCGGGGAGATAAACAATCCACACATCCTACACACAATAGACCCCGCCTGGCAAACCCGTTTAACATTTTTGCCAAAATATTTTTTGATTATCACTGAACCTCAGCTTCATTATTTGGTAGTTCTTTGAACCGAAGTGTTGCAGCGGAGTACAGGGAAAAGCAGGAATGTCTTCGGGAATGTGTACTACAATTCGGTAGGAACAGCCAGCAGAGACTGTTTAACTGCTATGCCAAGCTGATCGAGAGTATAAGGTTTTCTGATAAAATGGGAAACACCAAGTTCCTGAATTTTTACCAGCTCTTCGTTCTCGGAAAAACCGCTGATCACGATGGCCTTCTGTTGCGGATTAATCTTCAGCATCTCCTCGTAGGTTTCCCTGCCATTCATTCCCTGCTCCAGGATCATATCGAGAATAACCAGATCCATGGGAGTTTCGCTGCAGATTTTAACAGCCTCCTCTCCACTGGTCACGGTGAAGGCATGGTAGCCAATATTTGTGAGCAGATTTCGAGTCGTCAGACACTGAGTTTCCTGATCATCAACTACCAGAATTGCCTCCCCGTTCCCTTTCAGGGCATTGAGAGAGAGGGCGGGAAAATCGCAGATCTCTTTTTCATCAGTTGACGGCAGGAGAATTTCAAAGGAAGTTCCTTCATCACCACTTTTGACATTAATAAATCCACGGTGATCGTGGACGGTTGACCAGACAATTGCCAGACCAAGTCCCGTTCCGCTTCTGCCCATAATTTTACGGGAATAAAACGGCTCGAAAATATGATCAATATCCTGTTCCTGAATACCGGGGCCGGTATCAGAAACAGTAATTTTAATATAATCCCCGGCATCTATTTTTTCATATGCCGCCACTGGCTCAGCGAGATGCACATTTTCAGTTGTAATTACAATGAAACCCTGATCATCCAGTGCCTCAATGGCGTTACCCACCAGGTTCATCAAAACTTTGCTCAGCTGTACTTCAGAACAGCGTATGTTAAGAAGATCACCATCCAGATCAGAAAGAACTGTAATTCCAAGGGATTTACCGACGTACTCCTTATGTTCAATGGAAGAAAGATAATCGGAAATAATCGAATTTGGATTTTTCACAATCTTGGGAGTAGTCGTTCCCCGTGCTATGGTGATGAGATCAGAAACAACTGATGCTGCCCTCCTTCCTGCCTTCTGGATAATTTTTACTGACTCCCTGTGCTTATTCGTTTTATCCATTTCCATAAGCAGAATTTCCGGAAAGCTGACGATACCGGCAAGAATGTTATTGAGGTCATGGGCAACGGAACCAGCCATCAAACCGAGAGCCTCCATTTTGCTGGCCTTGGCGAGCTGCATCTGCAGATTCAGATTTTCCTGTTCTGCCTTCTTCCTCTCGGTTATGTCCCGTATGGCACAAACGCGTAAGTTCTGTCCCTGAAATTTAATATAGCGGGACCTTGTCTCAAGGGGAAATTCCGAGCGATCTTTTCGCACTCCTGTCGCCTCGTGGGAACCGATGACACCATTTTCAATCCTGTTTTGAATCTGTACCAGGGAATCTCTGTTGAAAATCCTCTCAAGTATATGGGTTCGTAACAGTTCCTCTTTGGTGTAGCCAAACATATCAAAAAACTGCTGATTCCCCTCAATAATAAGGCCGTTATTATGAATTATAACACCTTCCCAGGAAGCCTCAGTAAGTGTTTTAAACCGCTCTTCACTGTCATTCAGTTCCTTTTCCAGCCTGGAATGCCCGATAGCTTTACTGATGGTGGCCTTAAGCAGATCGTGGACAATCGGTTTCTTCAGATAGTCATAAGCGCCCTTTTTCATCGCCGCAACAGCAGTTTCTACGGTGGTGTTGCCCGTTATCATTATAACCGGCATGGTCGGGCATAATTTCTTTATGAGATCCAGGGTTTCAACACCACTCATTCCGGGCAGATCGACATCCAGAAGAACGAGATCGAAAGGAGTTTTCTCACTTAACTCCAGAGCCTCCTCTCCGCTGAATGCGATGGTGGAGGGGTAGTTCTGAATACGAAGTATCTGCTGAAGACTCTCTGCAAATCTCCGGTTATCGTCAACCAGCAGGATATGGGGAGAAACATCCATTCTCAACCTTCCTTTTCATTTTCAACACCGGGCAGACTAAGCGGCAGAAAAAGAGTGAAACGTGTTCCCGTCTCCCTGCTGCTCTCGCACTCTATGGTTCCGCCAATATCGTGAACAGCCTTGTGTACAATTGAGAGGCCAAGGCCGGAGTGCCCCTGGGCCTTCGTCGTCATAAACGGGGAAAAGAGCTTCGCTTTGATCTCTTCGGGGATCCCCGGACCATCATCACTGACAGTGATCACTACACCTTCTACTGTGGATTCTTTGACTTTGCCGGCGGTTGCAATAGAAATTGTTCCACCGCTGCCCATAGCCTCTGCACTATTCTTCACAAGATTGAGGATAATCTGCTTCAGTTTATCTTTTTCCGTTAAAATCCGGGAAAGCAGAGGGTCAGGAGTAAAATGAACTCCAATACCGGAGGGAGCCAGGAGAGAAACAGTCAAGATTT
>JAFDME010000107.1 GCA_019306075.1 Deltaproteobacteria bacterium
GATAGGTGAGGAGGTGACCGGAGACCCGAGATATTATAACGCCAGCCTGGTCACCAATCCCTACAGAGACTGGAGGGAAGAGACTACAGGGTAATTCCCCTCTCCTTCAGGTCAGCCACAGAGAGACCATGCTCTTCAAGCAGACGCATGATCTTGTGCCGGGGGCCGATAAGCAGAAGAAAAAAGTGCAACAACATCCATGCAGTCCAGTAAAATATATGCACCAAAACTCAAGCCGCTCCTTTTGGCCTCAATAGCACAGGTCAAACCTCCCGGGCCCCCTATCATTCCTATATCACAGCGATTCATTGATACCTCAGCAGTCATTGCGGGCATCACCCGCGTTGGTTTCACAGACGCTGCAGCCTCTCCCCCGCAGCACGGAGGATATCATCATCACGGGCAAAGTGAAGCCGGATCAAATGGTTCACCGGCTGATGAAAAAAGCTCGAGCCGGGAACCGCAGCAACACCGATCTCCTTTGCCAGCCAGCGGCAGAAGGCGACGTCATCCTCCGCTTCAAACCCGGAACAGTCAACCATCACGTAATAGGCGCCCTGAGGGCGGGTATAATCAAGACCTGCCCGATCAAGGTAGCTGAGAAAAAGATCCCGTTTACGGGTATAACTCTGTTGAATTTCATCATAATAGCTGTGGGGAAGTTTCAGGGCAACTGTGGCCGCCTCCTGCAGCGGGGCAGCCGCCCCCACAGTGAGAAAATCGTGAACCTTGCGGGCCCCTGAAATGATTTCAGGCGGGGCAATAATGTAGCCCAGCCGCCAACCGGTCATATTGTAGGTTTTTGAAAGTGAACTGCATGAAATGGTTCGTTCAAACATCCCCGGCAGGGCCGCCATATAGTGATGACGGTGGGGACTGTAGACGATATGCTCATAGACTTCATCTGTGATAACAAAGGTATCAAATTCCCTGGCAAGATCAGCAATCAGAGTAAGCTCCTCAAGACTGAACACCTTACCGCTGGGATTGGCGGGATTGCAGAGCACCAGCGCCTTGGGTTTCTGCTCAAAAGCCTTCCTCAGCAGGGAGGGATCAAAATTGAAATCAGGTGGTTCCAGCGGTACGTAGATCGGTTCAGCCCCGCTTAAAATCGTATCCGCCCCGTAGTTTTCATAAAACGGTGAGAAGATGATAACCTTATCTCCCGGATTACAGACCGTCATCATTGCCACCATCATCGCCTCAGTGCTGCCGCAGGTAACCACCACATGCTCGTCACTGTCCAGATCAAGCCCCATCCACTGCCGCTGCTTTTCGACAAGAGCCTGGCGAAAACCCGGGGCACCCCAGGTAACGGCATACTGGTGAGGTCCGTGCTTCATGGCCTCTATACCGGCTTCAAGCACAGATGGAGGCGGGTCGGCATCGGGAAATCCCTGGGACAGATTGATGGCATCATACCGGTTTGCCACCCGGGTCATCTCCCGGATAACCGATTCAGTAAAATGATTGAGATGTTCAGCTATTGCAGGCATAGGCTCCCGAGATAATTGTGTGGGTTGAAAAAACAAGGGTTGTATTTTCCATGTTTTTTATGGCAGAATTTAGAGAGTAGGATACTAACCCGAGGCTTAAATCTCAAATTAAAAAATACTTCCGGCAATCGAAGCAAGACTAAACATACAATTAGCCATACGGTTATATTGACATATATATTTCTTTTCCTTATCATATCCATATGAATAAAAAACCGGGTTTTGAATGGGATCCTGCAAAAGAAAAGACCAACCAGGAGAAACACTCTGTTACATTTGGAATGGCGCAGCATGCTTTCCTTGACCATCACCGTGTTATTTTGGAGGATCTCGACCATAGCCAAAGTGAAAAACGTTACTTTTGTCTTGGTGAAGTTAATGGAGGTATTCTGACAGTCAGATTTACTTACCGGAAACACAGAATTAGAATTATAGGTGCCGGATATTGGCGAAAGGGGAAAAAAATATATGAAAGGGAAAATAAAATACACGGATGAGCCAATCGGTAAAGTAAAAGTCATTACAGACTTCCTGCCTTCACCGAAAGAGCTTGCCCTGAAAGATGAAACTGTCAAAATTACAATTTCTCTCAGTAAGACGAGTGTTGATATTTTTAAAAAGGAAGCAAAAAGATACAACGGACAGTATCAAAAAATGATACGCAGACTGTCGGATGAATATACAGCACATCTTTAGAAAACAGCAAGGTTAAGTATCCAACATGAATAAAACAGGAACGGCAGTAATCAAATTATTGGCAACAGTCGGATTATTGGCAGTATCCGCTGCAGCCTTCCTTTTCGGCGGTACCCGGCTGCCGGCGGTTCTTCTGCTGATTGCTGCTCTGGCCGCCCTCTGCTGGCTGTGGTTCATCAGGGGAAAACGGCCTGAGGGGGAACTCCCCTCCTCCACGGTCAGCTGCTGCCACTATCTGGGTGATAATGAAGGTGAAAGCAGTGGAGGACCGCAGGAAAAAAATGTTTGACGATAACAGTAAATCCCTGTTCTACAGGGCATGGACAAAGCTGATTCTTGCATATCTTGCCTCATTTGCCCTCAGCTTTATGGTGGGAATCTTCCTCATTAAAATATTGAAAACCCCACCGGAAGCACTTTTTGAAATTTCCACCAGGCGCCTCTCCTTTGCCTTCCCGGTGTTTGAAACCGGCTCCAGTCTTGGGATCGACCAGGGGGTTCTGCTGTTTATATGGAACAGCCTCGGTTCACTGGTTACAATCTCATTTCTCTATACTGCAGCTCTCTTTAACCCCCGGGATATATCACTCTTCCCGAAAACCCTGCGTAAAGCACTCTGCGGCAAAAATAAAATGAAACTTCTCTGCTTTCTCCCGGGCTGCAGGGCAATTGAGGATGAACCGATCCGCAGACTCTACGTGTGGCTGATGGTGCCCTGGCTCGGCATGCTGCTGCTTGGTATGGAAAGCGGTCTTACGGTCTCCACCTCTGCCGGTATATTCGGTTCATATCTGGCGGGGTTTATCTCTCTACTCCCCCACGGGGTGATAGAAATTCCCGCCATCGCATTCGGCGGAGCCGCAGCTTTTGGCGCTCATCTGCTGGTCAGGAAAAACATCGGAGAAAAGGGAACTGCAGAAATTTTTGAGGAGGTGGAAAGGTATAAAGAAGGTATCTCCCCGGCAAAGATCATCCTGATTGTCATATCATCTCTGCTGGTTGCCGGCCTGATAGAGGGGCATCTAACAGAGATGATATTGGACAGTCTGCTGTAGCGGTGCTACCCTTGCGTCTCCCCGGCCAAAGACAGACCAAGATCAAAGGCCCTCTCGTTCAGCTCAACAAAATCCTTTGGCACTTTGTCCCGAATAGCCTTTAACAGAGACTCAGGCCGCAGCAGTTCGGTTGCGCCTACCAGGGCCCCGAGAACACAGATATTAAAGACAATCGGTTTACCAATCTCCTCCATCACCGCATCATACATGGGCAGTTCTGTCTGCCGGGCATTAACCTTCTTGGTGGTCGTAACATAACGGCTGTCGGTGATAAGTGTA
Source organism: Deltaproteobacteria bacterium (assembly GCA_019306075.1). GTDB lineage: Bacteria > Desulfobacterota > Desulfobulbia > Desulfobulbales > Desulfocapsaceae > Desulfomarina. Next base: position 3,527 of record JAFDME010000107.1, read on the forward strand.
CCGCCCGGCCGGATAATTGTTGAGTAGAGGTTATATGCCTCCTGGGTGAGGCAGACCAGGATATTCGGCTGAACCACCCCGGGAAAATTAATCTGCTCATCGGAGAGAATAATATCACTCCTGGTGGCACCTCCCCTTGCTGCAGCACCGTAGCTCTGTGACTGGGTGGCCTCCAGACCCTCGTACATAACCGCAGCCTCTGCCAGAATAATAGCAGCCGTAATTACTCCCTGGCCGCCGGATCCTGAGAACACGAGTCGTATATGCTTCATTACACTTTCTCCTTCATCACAGAATCGATAATCTTCTCATACTCTGTACAGTATTCCGCCTTGTCCAAATCAACAAAAATACCGCGAGCAATCAGATTCGGATTTTCCTGCAGAGCCTTGGAGCCGATTTTAGCAGTCATTTTTTTCTGAAACTCAAGCATGGAGGCAGCGTCACCCTCCTTATTTTTCCTGCCGTAATGGGTCGGGCACTGGGAGAGAATTTCCACCACTGAAAAACCTTTATGCTCTATCGCCTTTTTAAGAATATCCTTGCACTCCTTCACATGGAAAGCGGTAGACCTGGCGACAAATGATGCCCCTGCGGCTTTTGCAAGTTCCACCACGTCAAAACTGTTATCAATGGTGGTAAATGGAGCAGTGGTAGCCTTAATTCCGACCCCGGAAAGAGGGGAGAACTGGCCGCCGGTCATGCCGTAAATACGATTGTTCATCACGATCGCGGTGAGATCTATATTCCTTCTTGCAGCATGGATAAAATGATTCCCGCCGATGGCAAGGGCATCTCCGTCCCCCATGGGAACAAGAACTTTGAGATGCGGCCTGCTGAGCTTTACTCCGGTGGCACATGCCAGTGCCCGGCCATGCATGGTATGCAGGGAATGGACATTAACATAACCGGAAATCCTGGCTGAACATCCTATACCGGAGGTCATTACTATCTCATGCGGTTTCAGCTCCAGCCCCTCAATAGCACGGATCAGAGAGTTGAGAATAGTACCGTGCCCACAGCCGGGACACCACATATGAGGGAAAAACCTCTGTCGCAAATAATCTTTAACAGCCATATTATACTCCCCTCCCCTGGATAACCCGAATATATATCTTAATATCCTCAGGAGTGATCAGTTTACCGTCGATACGATTAGCAAGAAAAACCCGTTCCGGTTCAGTAACCGCGGCCTTCACCTGGGCTGCCACCTGTCCAAGGTTCATCTCAACCACCAGAACAGCCTTGGCCCCCGCACATTTCTCCCTCACCATCTCCACAGGAAAGGGCCAGATAGACTGCAGCTCAAGAACACCAATCTTTTCTCCCCTTGCCCTTCTCGCCTTGGCAAGATGGATAGCGGACCTGGCGGAAGAGCCGTAGGATACCATCACATACTCGGCCCCCTCCATATAATGCTCTTTATAACGGGTTATCTCATGAACATTATTTTCTATCTTATCAACAATATGCCTGAGCAGTTCCCTGATCACCTTGGGATTATTAGAGGGAAAACCCCACATATCATGAAAAAGCCCGGTCACATTAAATCTGTGCTCGCCACCGAAATCGGACATGGGCAGACGACCGTCTTCCCGCGGCAGATAGGGATGATAATCCACATCCCTGCCAAGAGATGTCCTCAGACGACTGACCACCTCAAGCTCACCTTCCGCCGGGACCACAAGTTTTTCCCTCATATGACCTTCCGCTTCATCAAAGAGAAGAATAACCGGGGTTCTGTAGGTCTCCGCCAGGTTAAAGGCATCCACCGTCATTTCAAACACATCCTGATGGTTGGAGGCGGTCAGGGCGATGATGGAGTGGTCTCCATGAGTGCCCCAGCGGGCCTGATTCACATCTCCCTGGCTCACATGGGTGGGATTACCTGTGGATGGGCCGCCCCGCTGTACGTTGGCAATAACACAGGGGATTTCGGTCATGCAGGCATAGCCGATGGCCTCCTGCTTCAGTGAAAAACCGGGGCCGCTGGTAGCGGTCATTGCTTTTCTGCCGGTAAGGGATGCACCGATAATGGCGCACATGGAGGCAATTTCATCCTCCATCTGAATGAACTTACCGCCTCTCTCCGGCAGTCTGGCCGCCAGCAGCTCCATAATCTCGGTGGAAGGGGTGATCGGATAACCGGCAAAAAAATCTATCCCTGCATAGAGTGCCCCTTCGACGCATGCCTCGTTGCCCTGGACGAATTTTATTGTATTATTCATTATTTTCACCTTCATCCTGGTCTGTTATTACCTCGATTGCGAGATCCGGACAGCGCAGTTCACACATCCTGCAACAGATACAGTCTTCGGGCCTGACCACCACTGACTTTTCTTTGGCATCAAGTTCCAAAACCTTTGTGGGACAAAAGTGTATGCAGATCCCGCACCCTTTGCACCAATCCCTGTTGATCACAATTTCTTTGAGTTTCTGTTTGGCCATACAATCCTCTTACATGTTGACGGCCGTGAAAAACCCTTCAGTTTTCCCGGACCATCTGAAAGTGTGAGTATTTACGAGTTTATTGAACCCGAATGACACATCATTTCCGCCTCCACCTGCTTTAACTCTACTCTCTATATCAAACTCACCTTCTGTCAAGTAACAAATACGAAAAAAGCACCTTTTCTCATACAACAAAGGAAATCGGCCTTTTTATGACGCTATCGTTAATGGTTTACTCTCGAAATCCTGCCGAGAGGCACGAGCGTGGACGTTTGCTGATATCCTGATGCAACACTGCAGTTCAGAGAGAATCCTGCAACAAAGCAGGTGAGCGAGACTATGGATCACCCTTTTAACGACAACATCGTTAACCTTTTTTAAAAAGAGACTTAATAACAACTCCGGCCATCTTTGGATTCTCCTTCAGCCTCCTGGTGGAATAACCGAACCACTGTTTGCCGAACGGCACGTAGACACGCATGCGATGTCCCCGCTCAAGGATCGATTTTCGCAGGGCAGGAGTCACCCCGAAGAGCATCTGAAACTCATATTTATCCTTTGGCACCTTATATTTCTCTATCAGCTTACAGGCGCCCTCGACAAGGGGAATATCATGGGTCGCGATGGCCGGGTACATCTTTTCCTGAAGCATCAGCTCCACATCTTCAAGAAAATGTCTGTTTATCTCATCGTAGTCCTTATAGGCAATATCGTCGGGTTCTATATAGATACCCTTACAGACCCGCAGATTAACGGGAGTCTCTTCACTGTTCAGATCCTTCAGCCCTTCAATATCCTGATGGGTCCGCTTCATATAAGCCTGTACGACAAGGCCGACACTCCCGGGGAACTCCTCTTTCAGTTTCCTGAACAGTTCAAACTCCATATCCGTACAGGGGGAATCCTCCATGTCGATTCTGACAAAATTATCAAAAGAAGCGGCCTTTATAACCACTTCACGTATATGCTGCCAGGCAATATCCTTATCGATTAGAAGACCAAACGACGTGGGTTTAAGGGAATAGTTTCCGTTTATACCCGCCTTTTCCACCTTCTCAATTACATCAAGATACTCCTGCTTGTTGACCTCTGCCTCCTCAAGTGTCGTTATAAACTCGCCAAGGATATCGATAGTTGTCAAAATGCCCTCGCTATTTAATCTCCTGGCATTTGTAATGGCCTCTTCAACAGTCTCACCGGCAATATACTGCTTGGAAAACATCCACACCAGCTTCCTCGGCATATGGGGAAGAATACCGGCAATTATTGAATTAATCATACTCACACCTGCCTGGGTTAAAATTTCTCACAACTCTTTTCAGGATACCATACTGCACAACGAACCGGGCACAAGAATAATCTTTCTATTGCACGTAAAGGTGTTGTATACAATATATGCATACCAATAACCAGTTAACTACTACAAAACTTCAGCTTCGTTACCCGCCGTTTCCCTGAACTGAGCCATAGATGGCTAAGTTAAAAAGCTCGAGATACGAGGCGTAGTGTTTTTCCCAGAACCTCAACCATACACACGCTATGTTGAGGTTCTGGGAAAAACCTGCAACGAAGCAGGTAAGCGAGTCTGCGAGACTCCAGATCGGACTTTTTACGACGCCATCAGGAAAAACTATTACGTTATAACAACTCCATGTGTCAATATATTTCAACCGTGACTGATCAACTGTATACAATCTTCCAATGCAATCCGGATGATATTTTTTCAGGATCTGGTATGGTTGGTAGTAGAAGTCAAGCCCCCGGCGTGGCAGCCGGTCAAAGAAAGAAAGCGGGAGGAGAATGAAGCGGTCAAAAAAGAACTCTGAAGATGCTGTCTACCGAAAGATAAAAAGTGCCATAAGGAAACGATATATAAAACAGGGGAGCCAGCTTGTCGAAATCACACTGGCCCAGCAGCTGGGAGTCAGCAGAACCCCGGTAAGAAGCGCCATAAAACGCCTTGAAGCAGAAGGACTGGTAAACAGTGTACCCAACAAGGGTGCCTTTGTTATCACCCCGACACTCCGGGAGATAGAGGAGACCTTTCTGGTCCGGGCCCAGCTTGAGAAAATGGCGGCCCGCCTCACAGCCAGGAAAATAACGAAAAAGCAGCTCACTCTATTGCAGGAGCTGATCAACACCGAGGCTGCAGTCTTTGACAAAAACAACCTTGACGAATACTTCAGTGTCAACGACACCCTGCACCTGAGGATTGCCGAATTTTCAGGAAACGGGGTGTTATGTACCTATATCCGTGAACTGCTTGACAAGACACGGATCTACCTGATTCTCTATGACCCGTTTTTCAAGCTGGAATACAGCCCGACAGCTGAACATCAGACGATTATTGATGCCCTGAAAAAGGGCCGCCCGAAAGAGACGAGCAAGGCGGTGGAGAGACATATTAAAAGCTCCATAGAAGGCCTTGACAGCGCAGAAATACTGCCCGAAGATTATCTCTCAATCTAGTGCCAGTCCATAAAACAAAAACTCAAACCAGTTCTGCCATAATGGTGTTGGCCAGATGTCGTCCCTCCCCTGTTATACGAAGCCGACCTCCACTCAGTTGCAGCAGGGAAAGGTCTGTCAGGCGGCGGAGAATGGGGCCGTAATACTCTTCCGGATCGATTCCGTAACGATCATGCAGTTCCCGGCATGAAACGCCGCGAACCATCCTCAGCCCCATAACAACCGTCTCACGAAAAGCCGCCTCACGGGACAGCTCCTCACTGCCCGCAATCACGGATACATCCCTGCTGATACAATCGATATAGTGTACCGGGTCCGCCACCCGGTGCATGCGCACTCCCTGCAAATAGCTGACACTGCCCGCACCCGCCGCATAATACTCCCTGTTCAGCCAGTAGTTCACATTATGGGCGCATTCTGAGCCGGTTTCGGCATAATTAGAGATCTCATACCGGTTCAGCCCGGCAGCGCCGCAGAGCTGCTCCGTCAACAGGTCCATTTCGGCGATCTCATCCTCATCCGGCAGGACCATTCTGCCAATTTCAATATATCCTTTCAGGGGTGTACCCTGCTCAACAGTCAGCTGATAGAGGGAGAGGTGATTCGGAGCAAGGGAAATCGCCATATCAAGAGAACGCTGCCAGAGGTGGGGGGCCTGACAGGGAACGCCGTACATCAGATCCAGGCTGATATTGCCAAACCCGGCAGACCGCGCCGCCCAGACCGCCTTCTCCGCCTCTCCTGCATCATGACAGCGGCCGAGAAGGCGAAGCTCACTGTCAATAAAGGATTGCACCCCGAAAGAGATCCTGTTTACACCCCCTTCCCTCAGTAGAGCCAGATCCGATTCACTGACGGTACCGGGGTTTGCCTCGATACTGATCTCAATCCCGGGACTGAATCCGACCACCCCTTTCACATGACTGATCAGACCCACCAGGTCCGCAGGAGACAGCACTGTGGGGGTTCCCCCGCCGATAAAAAGTGTGTCCAGAGACTCCCCTTTTTCTTCCGATAAAGTCTCATCGATCTCTTTTTTAATGGCAACAAGGTAGGGTTTATAGAGATCTCCCACTGAGGCAAAGGAGTTAAAATCACAGTAACAGCATTTAGTTTTACAGAAGGGAATATGAAGGTAGAGAGAAGCCATCAGCTGCCGATACTCTCCATTGCCGCCATACAGTCACTGGAGATCGACTGCATCAAGCCGTTATCAGCAAAACTGTAGGAGCCGTCTCCGACGATTATATGATCGAGCAGCCGCAGCTGCATATAGCTGCAGACCAACCAGAGGGTCCTGGTCAGTTTAAGATCCTGCGGTGAAGGCTGCAGGGAGCCGGAGGGATGGTTATGGGCGACAACAAGGGCGGCGGCATGAAAAGAGAGAGCCCTGGCAACAATTTCACGGGGATAGACGGTATTGACATTCAGGGTCCCCCGGGCAATAACCTCTGAATCGATGATGGCATGGGAGGAGTCGAGGTAAATTACGGTAAAAACCTCTTTTTTAAGCCCTCTCATTGAATGGACAAGGTACTCAAC
>JAFDME010000108.1 GCA_019306075.1 Deltaproteobacteria bacterium
TATCCCTCTCGGAGGTCGCCTTCATCTATGCCATGTCAACAAAACCGGTGGCAACTATTACCGATCTGAAAAACTCCACCAACTGGATTCCTGCAGGCGACCCTGTCTCCGGATCCCTGCTCAAGTCCCTTGGCATAAGCCCGGTTCAGCTCTCTATCCCTGATGTCCTTTCCTCCCTGCAAAGCGGTCTGGTCGAGACGGTCTATAACTCGCTCTACGGTTCAATAATTCTGCAGTGGTTTACAAAGGCAAAATATATTACCGACATGCCCTATGGATATGCCTACGGGGTCTTTCTCCTGGACGGTAAAGCATTTGCCAGACTGCCTGAAGAATATAAGGAACTTATCCATACTGCCGCGGCAAAACATTTCCCTGTTCTGCTGAAAAAAACACGGACAAGCAACAGTGAAGCCAGGCAGGTTCTGATGGACAGAGGGGTAAAATTTATCAAAGCGAGCCCTGGCACTCTTAGACAGCTGCATAAAAGCCGTGACGCCTCTATCGGCAACCTGACAAAAAGCGCCTTTTCACCTGAAATCTACCGGCGAACCATAGAACTTCTGGAAGAATTCCGGAAAAAACAGCCGGTTCAGAAAGGAAAAGAGAGTTGAAGGAAAATAACCACTCTTCCCTGCCATTTTTACGACAACTGGATCGAGGCGAAGATATACTCCTCTGTCTCCTCCTCACCATTATGCTGATCCTTGCCTGTACCCAGATTTTCATGCGTACGATTCTCTCCAGCGGCCTGCAGTGGGCAGACCCTCTGCTACGCTATCTTGTTCTCTGGTGCGGCCTTCTCGGGGCGTTGAAGGCCACCGGTCAGGGAAAACATATTGCCCTTGATTTCTCAAATTACCTTCTGCCGAAATCTGCCCGGTTCCCGGTTGCCCTTGTCACCGATCTCTTCTGCATAATCACCACGGCCGGTTTAACTCTTGCCTCCTGGATCTTTATCAGAAACGAAATAGAGTTTGGAGGTGCGACTCTGCTTTCAGTTCCGGCCTGGGCCTGGAATATCATTTTTCCCATCACCTTCGGCCTGATGTGTATCAGATATACAGTTCATTTTTTCCTCAGACTGTCCGGCGGTTTTCCAGAGGCAACAGATGGGAGAGCCTCTGATCAATGAATATCCTGAAAGGTATCACCCTGATCCTTGCGCTGCTGCGGACTCCGCTTTTTCTAGTTATCTCGGCACTGGCCCTGCTCTCTTTCCATGCAGCCGATATCAATATCTCAGTTGTTATCATTGAGATGTCACGACTGGCTGACACCCAGCTGCTTGTCTCCCTGCCCCTTTTCATCTTTGCCGGTATTCTCCTTTCGGAAAGTAAAGCTCCCCGACGCATATTACGGTTTTCGCAGATTTTCCTCGGCTGGCTGCCGGGGGGACTGGCAGTGATAACCCTGCTGGTCTGCGCCCTCTTTACTGCTTTTACCGGGGCGTCCGGCGTTACAATCTTTGCCCTCGGCGGTCTGCTGCTGCCCGCTCTTTTAGATGATGGCTATTCCGACCGTTTTTCCATGGGCCTTATCACCTCATCGGGCAGCCTCGGCCTTCTCTTTCCCCCCAGCCTGCCCCTTATACTCTACGGAGTGATCGCTGAATCACGAATTGACCATCTCTTTCTCGCCGGAATCCTGCCGGGCATGCTTATGCTTATTCTGCTGATTGGCTATTCCATGAGCAGGGGACGGAATAGGAGCGTAAAAAAAACAATCGCCTCTCCAAAAGAGATGCTGAGCGGCCTGCGTGAAATCGGCTGGGAGCTGCCCCTGCCCGTCGTCCTGCTCGGAGGCATCTATGGCGGTTTCTTCGTCCCCAGTGAAGCCGCCGCGGTTACCGCATTTTATATTCTTGTTGTTGAATTCTGCATTCACCGGGATATTCCTCTTAAGGCCCTGCCGGGGATCATGTCAAAATCGATGGTTCTTTTCGGCGGCATCCTGGTTATCCTCGCCGCATCCATGGCCTCCACCAACTACCTGATCGACCAGGAGGTTCCGGCCCGCCTTTTCGAATATATTCAAAAATATATTGACAGTAAATATACCTTTCTCCTCCTCCTTAACGTCTTCCTCCTTATCGTTGGCGCAATGCTCGATATTTTCTCCGCCCTGGTACTGATAGTGCCGCTCATCCTGCCCATTGCAACCGGTTACGGGGTTGATCCGATCCATCTGGGTATCATCTTTCTTACCAATCTGCAGATCGGCTACTGCACGCCTCCTGTCGGGCTGAACCTCTTTCTTGCCTCCTACCGTTTTGAGAGACCAATTGCTGAACTCTACCGCTCCACCCTGCCTTTTCTCGGTCTGCTACTGATAACCCTGATGATTATTACTTACTTTCCCTGGTTGAGCCTTTTTCTCATCCGGCTTTTCGGGTAATCCATCACCACCTTGACAACGGCTAAACAATGATACGCTTTCTCCATACGGCAGATATACATCTTGACAGCCCATTAAGGGGCCTGGAAGTCCATGAAGATGCCCCTGTTGAGAAAATCAGGGGAGCGACAAGGCGGGCATTTGATAATCTCATTGACCTGGCCATCGGGGAAGAAGTTGATTTTCTGCTGATGGCCGGAGATCTCTACGATGGCGACTGGAAAGATTACAATACCGGCCTCTTTTTCGCCGACAGGATGGGCAGGCTGAACAGAGCCGGTATCAGGGTATTTATCGTTTCCGGTAATCATGATGCAGCCAGCCAGATTACCAGGACCATGCCGCTGCCTGATAATGTCACTCTTTTTCCCTCACGAAAACCTGCGACTGTAAGGATTGATGAATTCGCCGTTGCCATCCATGGACAAAGCTACTCTTCCCGTGCCGTCACTGAAAACCTTGCGGCAAACTTCCCCCCGTACGACCCCCATTCTTTCAATATCGGCCTTCTCCACACCTCCCTCACCGGCAGGGAGGGGCATGAGGAATATGCGCCATGCACTGTTGACGATCTGAGATCCAAAGGCTACGACTACTGGGCGCTCGGTCATGTCCATAAACGTGAAATTGTATCTGAGGATCCGCTGATTATTTTTCCCGGAAATCTCCAGGGCCGTCATATAAAAGAGACCGGAGTCAAGGGGGCCACCCTGGTCACGGTGAAAGATGGATGCGTTATAAACACCGAGCAGAGAGATCTTGATGTACTGCGATGGTCGGTTTGCAGAGTAGATCTGTCGGAATGCACCAGTACCGATTCCATATACAGCGCAGTGCGTCATGGCTTTGAGCGGGAACTTGACCTGGCGCATGGCAATCCCCTGGCCCTGCGGTTAATCTTAACCGGCAGATGTGGTGTGCATACACAGCTCCTTAACCGTACGGAAGGGTGGATTGAGGAATTCAGGGGAATCGCTGCCGGCCTCGGTGATCTCTGGCTGGAAAAAGTACAATTCAGAACAGAGAGAAAGTCAAACCCTGAAGAGATTATCTCCGGAGATTCAGCTGTTGCCGGTCTGCTTCAATCGATAAAAAGGCTGGATCTGGACAGTGAGACTCTCCTTGAGATGGTACCGGAACTTGCGGTCTTAAAAAGCAAGCTGCCGGCTGAAATCTATAATGATTACCATTTTTTCGATACATCCCCAGACAAAATGACCGAACTGCAAACCCGGGTGGCAGAACTGCTGACCTCCAGAATCCTCCACCATGGCGGGACCAGATGAAGCTGAAACGGCTCGAACTGACGGCTTACGGTCCCTTTACCGGCAAGATCCTGGAGTTCAGCGGGGACAAACCGGGCCTCCATATTATTTTTGGGCCGAATGAGGCGGGGAAGAGCAGCGCTCTCCGGGCACTGAGATCCCTGCTGTACGGCTTTCCACAACAAACCCCCGACGATTTCTTTCACAGCTACGCTCAGCTGCTGGTGGGAGGCTGCCTTGAAAACAGAGACGGCAATGAACTCTGCTTCCAGCGGCGAAAAAAACGAATCGGTGATATCATTGACAAAGAGGGAAACCCTCTGGAACCGGGTGTACTTTCCCCCTTTCTCCATGGTATGGCGGCTGAAATTTTTGACACCCTCTATGGCATAGACCATAACAGCCTTCTCCGGGGCGGTGAAGAAATTCTCGCCCGAAAAGGAGAGGTGGGACAGGCTCTTTTCTCCGCGGGAGCTGGAGTTACCTCCCTGGCAGAAGTTATTGAGCAGCTTGAAGAAGAGGCATCCAGTCTGTTCAAGCCGGCAGGACAACTGCCTGAAATCAATAAGGCAGTTAAGCGGTTTAAAGAACTGAAAAAAGAGGCGAGAGATGTCGCCCTTTCCGCAAAGGAATGGAAAAGTCTGCAGCAATCACTGCACCGTGCACAGTTGGAACGTGCGGAGCTTGAGAGGGAGCGGGACAAAAATCAGAGAGAACTGCAGCGCCTGGAAAGACTGCAGCGGGCCATTCCGGAACTTGCATCTTTAAAGGCCTGGCGAACCCAGCTGCAACCCCTGGGCAGGGTTACACTCCTGCCTCCCGATTTTACGACAGAATACCAGCAGGTCAGGCAGCAGAGTCGTGAAGCGGAACTGCGGCTGCAGACGGACTATGACAGACTTCAGCAGGCACGAAGAAACCGCGAGGCGGTCACTCTGAACCGGGAGCTCCTTGCCCGGGCAGCCCTGGTTGAAGATCTGCAGCTGCGGCTCGGGGAATACCGTAAAGGGCAAAAAGACAGGCCCGAACGAAACGGCATGCGAATCACTCTCAGGAAGGAAGCCGCCGCTCTGCTGAGAGAAGTCAGACCGGACGTATCCCTTGCTGACGTGGAAACAGTGCGGCCGGTTCTCTCAAAAAAAAGAACCATTCAGACACTCGCTGCCCGATACGGCGCAATCAGTGAACAACTGAAACAGGCTGAAAACAGCAGAACCACTGCCGAAAGGGAGCTCAAAGAGGTGGAGAAATTCCTGACGGCCCTGCCTGAAGCTGCAACCTCCCGCAAACTTGTGCAGGCTGTAAAACCGGCACGGAAAAGTGGTGACATCGACAGCCGTATTGAGCAGGAAAAAAACGAACTTGAGGGGGAGAGAAAAGCGGCTTTCAGTGAACTCAAACGGCTTGGAATCCCCTCAAAAGACCTTGCCGCCCTGCTGGAACTCCGTCTGCCGCTATCCCCAACAGTGCAGCAGTTTCAGACAGAATTCACTGCTCTTCTGGAGAGAGCGCGGGATCTGAAAAATGATCAAAAAAACAGTGAGAGAGAACTGGAAACGGCCACAGCCGAGATCAGGAAAATGGCATACAGCGGAGAGCTGCCGTCCGAGGATGAATTGACCCGGGTCCGCAAAAAAAGGGATACAGGCTGGCAGCTCCTGCGAAGGCGGTGGATTGAGGGAAAAAATATTGATGGGGAGAGAGATCTCTATGGTTCCGGCAGACCTCTCCCGGATGTTTACGAGGAATATGTGAGTCTGGCCGATCTCGTTGGAGACCGATTGCGGCGGGAAGCTGACAGGATAGCCGGCAGAGCAACCTTCCAGGCCCGTGCGGAAGCGGCAAAGGAGCGGCTGCAACAAAATGAGAAACAGCATCTTGCAGCTGAACAGTGCAGGAAAAAACTTGACCGGGACTGGAATAAAATCTGGCTTGCTGCCAAAATCACCCCCCTTTCTCCGGAAGAGATGAGAGGATGGCTGGCCGAAGTGGATAAACTTCGCTACAGGGCAGGTGAAATTCTGAAAAAAGAGCATGAAATCGACCTGCTGGAAAAGCGACGGGAGCAATTGAGGATTGCTGTTGTCAAAGAACTTGAAATGATGGGGGAAGTGGAAGCTGCAACGGATCATACACTTGGCCCACTGCTTGGTTTTGCCGAAAATGTTATCGAAAAGGCAGCTGCACTGCAGACATCCCGGGAAACAACGGAAGAAAAAAAGAAAAAAGCGAGGCGAGCTTTAGAGCTGGCAGAAAAAGAGGTAAAAACAGGCAGGAAAGAGATGGCGGCGTGGCGGCTCCAATGGCGGACCGCTGTTTCAGGGCTGGATCCTGAAAATGAACTCTCCACGCTTGAGGCTGTCGACCTTATCGACATTCTGCAGAACTGTTTCAATAAATTAAAGGAAGCCGAGGATCTGCAGGCACGCATAGAGGGCATTGACCGTGACGGGACCGAACTGGAAAATGATGTAAGGGCGCTGCTTGAAAAAACGGCTCCTGAGATGATGGACCAGCCCCTGGAACAGGCTATTCTGCAGCTGCGGGTAATGCTTGGTCAGGCTCAGACAAACAGTACTCTCCATGAAAAGCTGTGTCAGGAGTGTGATACGCTGCAGCTGGACGTACTGGCAGCAGAAAAAGTACGTAAAGATGCGGATGAGCAGATGGCAGAACTCCTGCGAATCGCCGAATGTGATGAGTCTGATAAACTGCCGGCGGTGATTGCCAAATTTACGGAATACCAGAAACTGCAGGAAAAAATATCTGAGACAGAAGCATCCCTTGCCCGAATCGGATCCGGTATAACTATTGAGGAACTGGCCCGTCAGGCAGATAAGATCGATGCCGACGAATTACAGACACTGTCGGACGCTTTGCGGCGGCAGGTCGATGAAGAAATCAACCCCGGCATCAACGCGATATCCCAGGAAATAGGTAAACAGACAAACAGCCTTGCAGCCATGGATGGCAACGCAAAAAGTGCTGAGACAGCTGAAAAAATGGAACAGGAACTTGCCAGGCTCAGACACCTGACAGAGAGATATACAGAGGTCAGGCTGGCATCGAAAATCCTGCAGCTGGAAATTGAACGTTATAGGGAGGAACACCAGGATCCGATATTGAGGATTGGTGCCGACTACTTTGCCAAACTAACCATGGGCTCTTTCACAAACCTGAAAACCGATCTGGATGACAGAGGTAATCCCATCCTGGTCGGTATACGATCGGACCAGAACCGGGTAACAGTTGAAGGCATGAGTGACGGCACCCGGGACCAGCTCTACCTGGCTCTGCGCCTCGCCACCCTGGAATTCCGCCTTGAAAGCAGTGAACCGATGCCATTTATCGTTGACGATATTCTGATAAACTTCGATGATCAGCGCTCACGGACGACCCTTGAAGCCCTGGCAGAGCTGGGTGAAAAAAACCAGATTCTCCTCTTCACCCACCATCACCGGATTGTGGAGGAAACAAAAAAACTTCAGATTGCGGCTGAAATACATCTGCATACGCTCTGATCCGCATACAATTAAGTCCTCAGGGATTACCTGTTATCCAGAACGGGCGCTGTCCGCAACCCGGAAGCTTCATTCTTGTTTTTTATTACAGAAGTTCTAGAATAAGGTACTGATTGCCACTGAACCCCAGCTTCATTATCTGGCAGCTCCCTGAAACCACAGTGTTACAGCGGGGTATTGACAAACGTCCACGCTCGTACCTCGCTGCGGGATTGTTTGTCAATACCCCGCTATAACCCTTGCTGCCGGCTAAATCAGAAGAAAGGTGTCTGCTGGAGCCGAGTTTTAATGGTAATCAGATAGATTATTGCACCAGAGGATCGTCAATTAGCATCAGATTTCAGCATACCGAAAAAGACAAAAAAAGCCAATTGAGAGGTTTTGATGAAACAGTATCTTGATCTATGCCACCGTGTAATTGAGCAGGGTGAGTGGGTGGAAAACAGGCGGACAGGGAAACGGTGTCTCACCGTTATTAACGCGGATCTTGAGTATGATGTCAGTAAAGGAGAGCTGCCGGTGCTGACCACCAAAAAGCTCTTCTGGAAACCCGCCATTGCCGAGATGCTCGGCTATCTGCGAGGGTATACCAGTGCCGCCGATTTTCGCGGGATCGGCTGCAACACATGGAATGCAAATGCCAATGATAACAAGGTCTGGCTTGCCAACTCCTTTCGTAAAGGTGAAGATGATATGGGACGCTGCTACGGTGCCCAGGGTCGAGACTGGCGTAATCCTGAAGGCGAGTCAATAGATCAGCTGCGCAATCTGTACAATGATCTCAGGCAGGGCTTTGATAACCGCAGTGAAATAATGACCTTTATGAACCCGGGAGAACGGGACAGGGCCTGCCTCAACTCCTGCATGCACACCCACACCTTCTCCATTCTCGGGGATAAATTATATCTCACCTCCTATCAGCGCTCGGATGATCTTCCCCTGGGCCACGGATTTAACCAGGTCCAGGTGAGCTGGCTGCTTATGATTATGGCACAGATTACCGGCCTGAAAGCGGCAAAGGCATTCCATAAAATCGTTAATGCCCATGTCTATGAAGACCAGCTTGAACTGCTGCGTGATGTGCAGCTGAAAAGGGAACCGTTCCCTTCGCCGACCTTGAGGATTAATCCCGAGATCAAAACCCTTGAAGATCTTGAAACATGGGTTACTGTGGATGACTTTGAGCTGATCGGCTACCAGCATCATCCGGCCATCAGGTACCAGTTCGCCATCTGATATGGGGTGCCGTCTTTTTTTACAGCAGGGCCTGATCAAGCACACCGATATAGGGCAGGTTTCTATACTCCTGGGCATAGTCAAGGCCATAGCCCACAACAAATTCATTGGGGATATCGACACCACAGAAATCTACTTTCACGTCGACAACCCTGCTTTCCGGTTTATTCAAAAACGTGCAGACCCTGAGTGAGCGCGGATTCCTATTTTTCAGCATCCTGATCACTTTGCTGAAAGTTCTGCCTGTATCTACAATATCCTCCACGATAAGCACGTCTCTTTTTTCCACGGAGGTATCAAGATCCATCACCACTTTCACATCGCCACTGCTGGTGGTTCCATCCCCGTAACTTGACAATGCCATAAAATCTACAGTGAGCGGCAGTTTAATCTCACGAACCAGATCCGCCATAAATACGAACGAACCCCGCAGCAGTCCAATAACCAGCAGATCCGTATCCCTTTTATCCCGCTGTCCGTAAAAGGCGGTGACTTCTGCACCAAGCCTCTTTACGACTCTCTTTATCTCTTCTTCGGTAACCAGGATCCTGACGATTCCCCTGTCGACCATTTTCCACCCCGTTTTCTAACAATACAACCTCCCCCCCCCCGCCGGCTTTCCGGCAAAGGGGGAGATCTTCTTTACACTTTTGGAAGATTGGCAATTGATTTGGCAATCTGATCCTCAGGATATTCATAGTCATGCAGTTCTCCTGCATAAAACTTATCATAGGAAGCCATATCGATAAGACCATGTCCGGAGAAATTAAACAGGATCGTCTTCGGCTCATTCAGATCCTGTGTGGCCTCGATGATTGCACCACGGATAGCATGACAGGTCTCGGGAGCGGGGATAATACCCTCGGTTTTTGCAAACAGGGCACCTGCCTCAAAACACTCCATCTGATGAACTCTCATCGGATTGATTATATCCTCCCGCACCAGGGCGGAGAGCATGGGAGACATGCCGTGATACCGCAGACCGCCCGCATGAATACCGGGAGGAATAAAATCATGCCCCAGGGTATACATATAAAGAAGCGGGGTCATCTTGGCTACATCGCCAAAATCATAGGCAAGTTTACCCATGGTGAGTGAAGGACAGGATGCCGGTTCCACACCGATAAAACGGATCTTCTTTCCTTCCAGATAGTCGGGGATATAGGTCGCAGCTATCCCGGCAAAATTTGACCCGCCGCCGCAACAGCCAATGACAACATCAGGGTACTCTCCGGCGATCTCCATCTGCTTTTTCGCCTCCAGTCCTATTATGGACTGATGCATACAGACATGGTTGAGAACCGACCCCAGCGCATATTTGGTATCATCCCTGCCGGACGCATCTTCCAGCGCCTCCGAGATCGCAATACCAAGAGAGCCGGGAGTGTCAGGATGCTCTGCCAGAATCTTCCTGCCGGTGTTGGTATCTTCACTCGGGCTTGCGACGATTGAGGCACCATACATCTGCATCATCGACTTTCGATAGGGTTTCTGATCAAAAGAGACCCGCACCATATACACCTTG